>WFMM01000071.1 GCA_015484595.1 Nitrospirota bacterium
CCCTCCCTGAGGGACTTCACCTCAGTGCCCTTAAGCACAATACCTGCCTCTATGGTCTCAAGTATGTCGTAGTCGTGATAGGCCTTTCTGTTCTGGGTTATTACTTTAATCATAGCAGTGTCCCTTTTGTTTACCCTGATTTTCGTTCTATTATAACAAACTTTATGCTTCAGACCTGCTAACTATGCCTGATTTTAGTTATAATTATTATTCAAGGACAAAGACTGAAGGAAATGGATCTTAATGAAGAAATACATCTTTTATGCATTTACAGCCCTTTTTTCAGCATTAATAATCCTGACCCTTGTGTACTTAAGGTCTGAGGACCTTAAGAGGAGATTACAGGCCATCCTGATAAACACGGTTCAGGAATACACCACTGGCAGTGCAACGGTTGGGGAGTTAAGTGTCAACCCAGTGTTTTTCTCCATTGAGATTAAAAAGCTAAAAGTTATTGATTCCTCGGGTGCATTGATAGCTCAGGTTAAAAGAAGCAGGCTTTATATCTCACCCTTTGACCTTATAAAAAGAAAGCTCCTTATAAGAAGAGCGGTTATATATGGTCTGTCGGTTGGTAAGGATGTAAAAGAGATAATACCCTACCTTAAGGGTCAAAAGAGACAGCCCTCTGGCTCAAAGGGAAAGGCAAAGTCTAAGTGGAGCTTTGAGATTAGAGAGGTATCCATAAGAGATGCCTCTGGCTTTGTAACCCTTGGAAAAAAGAAGCTAAAGCTTTCCGGGCTTTATGTTGACTCAGACCTTTTAAGGGGAAGGATAAGGCTTAAAAAGGGACGGTATCTTTATTCAAATACAAAGGGAGCCATCAGGGCATCTCTTACCTTAAGGAATGGAAAGATCAAGATCAGAGACCTTTACCTGAATGACCAGGAAAAAAGTCAACTTCAGTTTAAAGGCACCTTAGACAGGGGGATAAAGGGAGATATTTCTGCAAAGATTAATCTTAAAAGCCTGTCAAAGATAATAGATTACAAACAAAAAGGCCAGGGGTATCTTAAGGCAGAGGGGAACCTCAGGTTAGAGAGTTTTAAGATAAGGAGCCTTCGCGAACTTTTCAAGAACCTTTATGTCTCTTTGAAGCTAAAGGGTTCCATTAATGTCCAGGACCTGATTCACATTGTTGGAGAAAAGGAGCCAATCTATGGAAGGGCTGAATTCAGTGGCACCCTGAGTGGGCTACTGTCCTCTCCAGTGCTTAAGCTAAGGGTAAAAGAGGGTAGGGGGAGTCTTTACGGAGTCAAGGTCAACTCTGTTTTATGTGATCTTACCTTCAGGAATGGCAGGATGCTCTTTGGCAACTCAATTGTGAATGCCTACGGGGGACAGGCCCGGGTTGATGTTCAGTTCTTGCTTCCTGTCAGGTGGTTTCAGGTTAAGGTGGTTGCTGAGGGCCTGAATGCAAAGGATATAATGAGGCTTATCAGGTGGGACCCGGGGCTTCCAGAGGGAAAACTCTGGGGGACACTCTATTTTTCCGGAAGACGATTCGTTCCCTCTGGATATTTTCTCTATAAAAGCAACAGCATAGAAGGACAAATAAAGAATCCTTTAAAGGGGATAAGAGAGGCAAAGGGATATTTCAGGAAGTTTGGCGACACCCTGTTTCTTGAGGGGCTTTCTGTCAAAGGGGATAAGACAGAGGCAACTGCTTCGGGTGTTTTAAACCTAAAAGACAGGACAATACATCTAAATGCCGATTTAAAGACCGACTCGCTCAGAGAGGTGTTTTTAAGGGAGGACACAGATGGTAAGGCCCACATGAGGGCAACTGTGGATGGAAGGTTAGACAGACTGGTTGTAAAGGGGGATGTAGAGGTGAGGGATGCCCGTTTTTTGGGGGTTTTGCTTGGTGATGCAAGGGGAAGGATCTCCTACGACATACACTCCATTCGATTTATAGACTGGTCAGGAAGATTTGATGAAGGCCTTTATACCCTTAATGGTCTTATCCACACGGGCTCGGACAGGCCCTTTGAGGTTAAAAGGCCCTATTTCAACCTTTCCCTTAAGACAGACAGGCTCTACCCAGTGAGGTTTAAGAGATTTATAGAGGTGCCTGCTCAGCTTAAGGGGCATATAAACGGCAGGTTTAATGTAAGAGGTTATCCTGAGAACCTAAACATTAAGGCTCGCCTAATTGTAACTGATATGGATTACAGGGGTTTTGGTCCAGCTGAGGTAAGGGCAGCTCTAAGGGCCTCAGGCTCTACTGTGGTTTTAAGTGATTTAAAAATAAAGAAGGGAAAGAGTACCATATGGGGTAGCGTTGAGATTAACAGGGATAGATTTAAAAAAGGCAGGTTAAGGTTTTCAGTATGGACAGATGACCTGCCTGAAAGATACAGGGTTTTAAGGGGTATCGTATCAAAGGGAGAGATTGTCCTTTCAGGGAAACTGAAAAGACCGTTACTTAAGATACACTCAGGGGTATTTATAAAAAAGAAAAAGGACAAAGCACTGCTTGATGCAGGCCGTATTGAGATGATTTACAGAGGGGAAGACACTGTGGATGCAACTGTTAATCTCTTTGAAGGTATATCCCTCGATTTCACCGCTTCCCTTAAGGGGGGGCTAAGCTGGAGGGCTGGCTTTAATGTTAAGGACAGCAAATACGAGGAGTACCTGAGACTTCTATTTGCCAGGCTGCCAGAGGACTTTACCTTTTCCTTAAACGGAAAGGGGCGATTGTGGGGCAATGCAGAGGAGATTAACGGTGATATAAGGTTAAGGAGGGTTCAGCTTTCACTTTACGAGCAGAATATAGTAAGCCACGGCCCTGTGGAGATAAAGATAAAAAACAGCAGGTTTATAATCCAGTCCATGCAACTTAAGGCAGGCACCTCATTAACCACTCTGACAGGTGAGGTTGACCTCAAAAACGGATACGACCTGACTGCCTATGGCACTCTGTATTTAAGCCCCCTACAGCCATTTTTAAAACGGATTAACTACCTTACCGGAAGTGCTGATTTTGTTATCGGTGTAAGTGGAGATATTGACAGTCCCGAACTGAGCGGAGATATTACCATAAAAAACAGCTCATTATCCATCAGCGGTATCCCTGGGAGGCTTTATAATTTAAAGGGCTATATGTATTTTTATAAAAACAGAATTGTGCTCGAGGAACTAAAGGGACGCTACGGAGACGGCAGATTGAGCTTAAAGGGGGCAGCCAATCTTAAGGCAAAGAGAGCACTTTCCCTTGAAAAACTAAATGCTGACCTTACCTTAAAGGAGATCGAGCTTCGTCCCTTTAAGGGGCTTGAACTCAGTGTTTCAGGCAATGTCTCAGTGTCAGAGAACGAGGGGGGTTACAGTGTCGTGGGTGACATGAGGATCATAAAGGGTCTTCTTAACAGAGACATTAACTGGCGGGCCCTTGTGTTAAAGAGACTCAGAGAGGGTGCAAAACCCGTTACAGTAAAGAGGGTTTCAAAGATAAACCTAAACATAGCGCTTTACGGTGACAGAGACATCAGGATAAAGACAAACATCGTTGAGGGTGAAGCGGTGGTTGATGTGGTGGTCGTTGGAACCCCACAGAAGCCCTCTTTGCTTGGAAGGGTTGAGCTCAAACAGGGAAAGCTATTTTTTAGAAACAACGAGTTTACCATAAGACATGCAAGTGCAGACTTTATTAAGCCAGAGAGTATTTATCCTTACTTTAATGTAAATGCTGAAACGAGGCTTAGAGATTATAACATCACCCTTGTGCTGGATGGATATGTTGACGAGTTTGACCTGTCGCTTGTCTCCAACCCACCTCTTGACGAGGTGGACATACTGAGCCTTTTAATGCTTGGTCGCTTAAGTGGAGAGCTAAAGGGCATGGAAGGTGGCATCAGTGCATCGGAGGCAACGGCCTTTCTTACAGGTGAGTTTCAGCAGACCATTCAGGAAAGGATAAAAAATCTCACCGGCTTTGACAGGGTTGAGGTAGAGCCCTTTATATCAGAGGCAACGGGCAGTATTGCTCCAAGACTGACCGTATCAAAGAGGCTTCTGGGAGACAGGTTTTATCTGATATACTCAACCCTCCTTGGAGACACTACAGAGCAGTTAATTAAGGTTGAGATGAAGGTAAGTGATAGTGTCTCCCTAATTGGTGAAAGAGATGAAACCGGCGGGGTAGGGGCTGACATAAGATTCAGGGTGAGGTTTAAATGAAAAGGGTAGTGGCTCTGGTTTTGTTGATGCTTTTGTTTTCTGCAGCTCTATGTGTAGCAGATACTTACAGGATAGAGAGGATAAAGATACTCGGTCAGAGCATGGTTGAAAAAGATGAGTTACTCGAGCTTTTAGGAATCAGGCCACCTACTGAGGCAAGCCTTGAAGAGATTGACAATGGGATAAAGAGGATATTCAGAAAGGGTTTATTCGATGACATAAGGGTTGATTATACAGAGGAGAAGGCCCTGCTGATTATAACGCTAAAACAGAAGAGGTTTATCCATTCGATCAGGATAAAGGGCACTGAAAAGCTCTCAAAGAGTGAGGTCCTTAAGGTAATCAGCCTCAAGGAGGATACGCCCTTTGACCCTTTGAAGTTAAAAAAGGAGGAGCTAAAGGTTCAGAGATACATAAAAACGAGGGGATTCCCTGAGGCAACTGTTAATACAGAGGTTAAGAGCCTCGATAGTGGATGGGTGGATGTTTATTTCCATATCAGCGAGGGAAAACCACTGTTAATAAAGACCATTACTGTGAGGGGCTATTCACAGATGATCAAGAACGAAATGGAAATCCAGGCTGGCGATATCTATGACCTTGAAGAGATAAAAGGGGAAATAGAGCACCTTAAAAGATATTTCAGGAAAAAGGGATACATAAACACCGTCGTGGGACCGGTTACATTTTACAATGGTGAACTTATAATCAACATTGACCCTGGCGAGAAACTCCAGCTCCTCTTTAAAGGCAACAGGGAGTTTGACGATGATGAGCTTCAGGAAATCTCAGGGCTCAGACAGTTACAGAGGATAGATGCCGAATCTGTGGAGGTTGCATCAAAGGAGATAATAAAGGAGTACAAAAAGAGGGGATATCTGGACATACAGGTTGCCCCTGTTGTTGAGGAGATTAGTGAAGGGAAAAGGGTCACCTTCTTCATTTACGAAGGTAAAAGATACAGGCTTGGAAAGCTACAGTTTCTTAACACCTCCATCAAAGCAGAGCGTTTTAAGGAGATTATGAATCTTAAAGAGGGTGACATCTTTAACCCCGAGACACTCGAAAGCGATTTAAGCAGGGTCATATCCTTTTACAACTCCCTTGGTTATCTTGATGCAAAGGTGCAGCAGAGACAGATAAAAAAGGACAGTGAAAACGGCACGGTAACAGTGAAGGTCACTGTAAAAGAGGGCAAACTCTACAGAGTGGGCAGCATTAACATAGTGGGTAACAGTTTCTTTAAAAAGGAGCGCATCCTCAAATATCTGAGCTTTAAAAAAGGGGACCCCTTTAATGCTGTGGAGCTTCTCAACTCAAGGCTCAGGATACTGGATGAGTACAAAAGGGATGGATTTTCCGATGCAAGGGTTTCCGTTAAATCCTCAATAAAGGACTCAACAGTTGATGTGGTTATAAATGTCAGAGAGGGCAGGAGGTATAAACTTGGCAAGATAATCGTCAGGGGAAACCTCAGGACAAGAAGGGTGGTTATTTTAAGGGAGCTTGAGCTTAAAGAAGGTGAGCCGCTTGATTTCAAGGCACTTTCAGAGATTCCAAGAAGACTGTACAGGCTTGGGCTTTTCAGTAATGTTGATGTAAAGACCATTGAGTCAGGCAGGGACATAAAGGACCTGATCATTGAGGTCAGAGAGGCACCTCACGGAATGCTTGAGTATGGCTTTGGTTATGGTGAATACGAGGGGCTGAGACTGTTTGCTGACTTTACATACAACAATCTCTCTGGCATGAACCGTAAAATCCGTTTCAGGCTTGAGGGTAGCCATTTAAAGAAGAGGTTTCTTGCAAACATACACGAGCCCTACTGGATCTTTAAGGATACGACGCTGAATGGTGCTGTTCAGTACA
>WFMM01000072.1 GCA_015484595.1 Nitrospirota bacterium
CCAGGGAGCTGGTCATCACGAAGAATCAGCCAGCCCTTGGGATTCAATACAGGAGGCTTACCAATCCCGAAGAGCTTTTAAAAGAGCCCTTTAACTGCTCAGCCATAAAGCCAGTGGTATATGAAAAAGTGTCAAGTCTTTCATCACTGCCTCTTAAAAGGCGTAAAGAGGCATTTGTAAGGATAATGCTTCCTTCCGTCCTGATAGCACAGAGGGAGATAACAAAGGAAAGGCAGAAGGTCCTCACCCTTAAGGACAAACTTAAAAAGGGTTTTGAGCTATCAAACGAAGAATACACCTTCCTTGGCAGACTCTTTAACCGATACAGGACATCCAGCATGGATGTGCTTTTAAGAAGGCTTAACACCCATCCTGTCAGCATCATCCTTGCCCAGGCAGCCCTTGAAAGTGGCTGGGGCACCTCGAGGTTCTTTGTTGAGGGAAACAATGTCTTTGGCATATGGACATTCCGAAAGGGCTCGGGTATAAAGGCAGTAAGCTCTGAGGCACGGGTGGCCACATACCCTACCCTGCTTGATGCGGTTCAGGATTATCTCTTTAACATCAATGTGGGATGGGCTTACAAGGGGTTCAGGATAAAACGGGCCAACTCTGAAGAGCCCCTCGTGCTTATTAATTATCTGGAAAACTACTCAGAGCTGAGAAGTGAATATGTTAACAGGCTGAACCAGATTATCAGGAGAAATCATCTTGAGAGGTTTGACTCCTGCAGTCTTGACCCTCGTTATACTGGTTAACATCCTTGCACCCTGCAGAGCTTCTGAAAAAGGCTTTGTAACCGTACTTATATACCACAAGTTTAACGAACCAGAAAGTCCCTCCACCTCGGTAGATTTAAAGACCTTTGATGCCCAGCTCAGGTACTTAAAGGAAAACAGCTTCAATGTGCTGAGTATGGAGCAGTTTCTAAGCTACATGAAAAAGGGGAGTTTTCCACCTCGCTCTGTCCTCATAACCATCGACGACGGCTACAGGTCTGTTTATGAATACGCCTACCCTCTTTTAAAAAAGTACGGCTTTCCCTTTACGGTATTTCTCTATATGGAGGGCATTGGAAGATACCCTGACTACATGACCATCTCTCAGCTTAGGGAGTTACTTAAACAGGGAGTTACCCTTGGCAACCACTCCTATTCTCACAAAAGGCTTGCAAGGGCTTACAGGTGGAAAGGCAGGAACGATTACCTCGATGAGTTAAAAAGGGATTTTGAAAGGAGCGAAAGCCGTTTTCTTAAACTCTTTGGAGAAAAACCTAAGGTTTATGCCTATCCCTACGGTGAATACAACGGCCTTTACAGGGAGATTATAAAAGAAAGGGGTTATCTTGCATCATTTACACAGGACTCAGGTGCAGTCTCATCAGAGACAGACAGGTTTTTAATACCAAGAAATCCCATCGTTGGTACCTGGGCAGAGATGAAGCACTTTAAGGGGGTGCTAAAGACAGAGCCCTTTTATGTGATCTCCTTTTACCCTGAGCCAGGCATCTTAAAAAATAACCCACCCTCTGAGATATATTTTGATGTAGACAACCTCTCAGATTACAAAAACACAGGCATCTACATCTCAGAGCTTGGCTGGATTAAACCACTTTTAAATAGGCAAAAAAACAGAATATTTATCAAAAAAGTCCCGAAACTAAAAAGAGAGATAAATCGTATAGGGATTACAGGGGTTAACAAAAAGACAGGCAAGAAGGCACTGTTTCTTTATATGGTAATTTCGCCCCCTCAGAAAACTCAATCTCAAAACTTACTCAGCACCGAACATTAAGGAGATATTTCACAAGCCTGTAACGCTCCATGAGGGGAAGTTCCAGATAAAAAACGCTTTCCATCAAAATACCGACCAGCTCTTTCATAACCCTGTTTTTCATCATGGCCTCCTGATATTCTTATCGGCCATTGCAGAGAGGGCTTTAATCTTCTCTTTTTTCCTTCTCCTCTTTCCTGTCCTCTTCTTTGATGCTTACATCCCTTACAAAATCAGGACACCTTATATCCTTACCAGAGATGGAGAACTTCTTCTGGCATGTTGCCCTCCAGGCACATACTGCACATATCTCAACGGTCTCTTTATCACTCATCTCAGACACCTCCTTCTGTAAAAATGACTGAAGACATCCTCAAGGTTGTTTGCAATGCCTGGCTTTGAATTTATTATGTAAATGGTCGTATCTTCAATATAAAACAACTCCCTCTTTAACCTTATAATGGCTGGTCTGTAACTGAGGGTATCCTTTATTACATCCTCAAAAAGTGCCACTATCCTGTCCTTCATCCTCAGGTGCGTATCAAGAAGAAATATGGAAAGCTCAGGGCATAGGTCATCAACGCGCTCAAGAAAGGCCTTGATCTCCACATCCTGCACCTGCCTTGGAGGAGAGGACTTTACCTCTATAAAGCATATCCCTGGAGTCAGGTTAGAAAGTATATCATAATCACCCCCCACACTTCTTCCCCTGAACTTAACACCCCGGAGGGTTTCCATGGAAAACTCCCTTCTTAAAACCTCTGTTACGAACCAGACAAGGGTTTCACCAAAGCTCCTGACAGGCTGAAGGAGTTTAAACCCCTCCCTGTTCTCTTCAACTAATCCATGGCTTTTAAGAAAATCAATGTACCTCCTGGTCATCCTCTCCGATGCGTATCTTGCCACATCCTTAAGGGTGAAACCATCCCTTCTTTTTATTACATCTCTGAGAAAGATCCTGAAGGCATACCTCTTCATGTACTGATAGGCCTCTTCTCTCTGTATGTCAGTTCTAAATAGTATTTCACCTTCAGGGTTTGCCGAAAATATCCTGAAACCACGCCTTCTTAAAAGGCCCTCCAGTTCAGGCAAACAGAGCCTGAGCCTTTCCTTAAGATACTCTGTCTCTTTCTTCAGGTCATCAAGGCTGTCCATGATGCTGTATTTTACCACAACTTACCTTCCAACCCCTTAATTCCACCTACGAGGTGGAATTAAGGGGTTTTTAAAAACAGTTTTTGCAGTATAATATTAATAAATGGCTGACTTACAGAGGTTAACTGCCCAGGTAAAGCATAACTGCAACATCTCAGATGCCACATACTGGGGTTATTACTCCATCTGTGGGCTTTTAATGAGGATGAGAGAGCTTTACCGCAATGAGCATCGGATGATGCCCTGGGAAAGGATCGAGCAGGCAAAGATAACACCCTGGATACAGGAGAGAGAGGCCCTCTGGCAATCTCTTGAGGGAGGGGAGCTTGAAAAGATCTGCATTAACTCCTCAGAGATTGACCCCTTTGACACAGCCTCTGTTCAGGAGGAGGTAGCAAAGGAAAACCTTGTTTACGGAGCAGGCTACTCCTTTTTTGGAAAGCCCACATTTTTTCTTGCCGAGGCAGAAAGGGTAGAAAAACTGAGTGGCTTTTCTGTCTTTTACACCTCCAGAGAGCTCTGCAGGGACCTTTCAACTCATCCTGCAATGCTGTTAAAGGATACCATTTACATCAGGCGTGAGCCTCTGCTAACAAGGTTATGGACAAAGTTCCTTGAACTCAGGGGAAGAAGATTTGGAGGTGCTTTGAAAGAGGCCTTTTCACACTACGGGATTAACAGAGAAAGCCCCATTGATGTGGTAAAGGAAAGGCTGATTAAGATATCTAAAGATGTCACGGAGATACTCCTTTATCACGAGATTGCAGAGGCCAGAGAGTCCTTTGAACTTAACACATGGCTTGATATGATCAGCAGATGCAGAGACCTAAAGGTGGAGTTCTACCTCCGCACCCTTAAAGACATCCTCTCAGACACATCCGAGCATGGGCCTCTTAAAAAGATAATCGATGACCGTAACGAAGGGCTTTTAAACTTTTTTATTATCCTTTCGGAGAGGGTTCACAGAACTGCTGCCCCTGAAATAATCACTGCCTATCAGGAATTCAAAACCCATGGTGACTGGAAAAGGATTGATGATATAAGATACACTGTCTATCAGAGGGTATCAGGGCATTATAAAAGTATCATCACTGTCTGGAAGGATGCAGAAAGCCCCGATGAGGTTAAGAGGATAGTTGACGATTTAAGTAAAAAACATGGAGTGCAATCTTAAAAAATAAAATAAATTCATGAGGCCAGAGAGCTGCCTCAGGTATCTTCATCAGGAGGTGGGGTATGAGGAGATTTTTTGCTGGCATAGATAGTGGTTCTGTCAGTGTTAAAGTTGTCGTCCTTGATGATAAATCAAACAAAGTAAAAACGGTTTATCAGCGGCACAAGGGGCATCCCTTCACAGTAACCCTCAGCATTCTAAAGGAGCTCATCTCAGAGTACCCCGAACTGGTGGCTCTCTTTACGGGCTCTACAGGGAAAAACATTGCGACCTCTCTTAATGCCCCCTATCTTGATGAGCTTTCAGCACAGGCCATCTCCACCACCACGCTTTATCCTGAGGTTAACACCATCATTGAGATGGGTGGTGAGGACTCAAAGTTTATAATCCTTGAAGGAAACAACATAAAGGACTTTGCCCTTAACTCTGTATGTGCAGCAGGCACGGGTAGCTTCCTTGACCAGCAGGCAGAAAGGCTGAGGCTTAGTATTGAGGAGTTCAGTGAACTTGCACTCCGTTCTGAAAAGCCCCCCCGTATTGCAGGCCGTTGCAGTGTCTTTGCCAAGTCAGACATGATACACCTTCAACAGATTGCCACACCGGTTGAGGACATAGTGGCTGGCCTTTGCTTTGCCGTAGCTCGAAACTTCAAGGGCTCTATTGTCAGGGGAAGACAGGTCATCCCTGAGGTCTCCTTTCAGGGTGGCGTTGCACTGAACAAGGGGATGGTCAGGGCCTTTAAAGAGGTATTTGAGCTTGAAAGACTGGTAGTGCCAGAAGACACTGCGCTGATGGGTGCCTACGGAGCAGCATTAAAGTCCTTAAGGGATGAACTCTTCTGGAAGGTTGACATAGAGCAGTTAAAAAGGGTGGTTGAATCACTTAGATTTCAGGACAGAGGGCACAGGCCATTGATTGAAAAGGGTGATGACTTTGTCTCAAGGCACATAGAATCAGAGGGGGTTTTTCAGGCCAGATTGCCAGAGTCAGAAAAAAGGCTGCCCGTTTACCTTGGCATAGACATTGGCTCCATAAGCACTAACCTTGCAGTAATTGACGACCAAGGAAGACTTATAACAAAACGCTATCTGATGACCGCAGGAAGACCAATTGAGGCAGTGCTTCAGGGGCTTAGAGAGATAGGGCAGGAGTTAGGTGACAGGGTTGAGGTAAGAGGCGTTGGAACCACAGGCTCAGGAAGATACATGATTGCCGACTTCGTGGGAGCAGACATCGTAAAAAACGAGATAACCGCACAGGCTACTGCGGCAGCCTTTATAGACCCTGAGGTGGATACGATATTTGAGATCGGTGGACAGGACTCTAAGTACATCTCACTGCGAGATGGGGTTATCGTTGACTTTGAGATGAACAAGGCCTGTGCCGCTGGCACGGGAAGTTTTCTTGAGGAGCAGGCCGAAAAGCTTAACATATCGGTAAAGAACGAGTTTGCCAGGGCGGCCTTCTGCTCTCAGTCACCCTGCAGACTTGGTGAACGGTGCACGGTGTTTATGGAAAACTCCCTTATGGTCAACCTGCAGCGAGGTGCCAAAAAGGAGGACCTTCTTGCAGGGCTTGCCTACTCGATTGTGGAAAACTACATAAACAGGGTGGTTGCAGGCCGCCACATAGGCGAGCGAATATTCTTTCAGGGAGGAACCGCCTTTAACAAGGCAGTGGTTGCCGCCTTTGAGAAGTTCCTTGAAAAACCCATCACCGTGCCACCTAACCACGATGTAACAGGTGCCATTGGTATGGCACTCATCGCAAGGGACCATGTAAAAAACAGAGGGATAAAACGGTCATCCTTTAAAGGGTTTGAGCTTGTTAACAGAAAGTACACCCTTAAGTCCTTTGAGTGTAAAGGCTGCGAGAACCTGTGTGAGATAAACAGGGTAAAGATAGAGGGTGAACAGGATTATCTCTTTTACGGTGGAAGGTGCGAAAAATACGATATCAGGCGCAAAAAAACCGACCACTTAGAGGACCTCTTTGCATTCAGAGAGCAACTACTCTGGAAAAGCCACGATGAGTGGTTAAAGAAAAAACAGGAGGGTTACCAACCCAGAAGACCAACCCTTGGCATTCCCTATGTGTTTTTCTTTCACGACTACCTACCTTACTGGAGCACCCTTTTGTGGGAACTTGGTTTTGACCTTGAGGTATCACCAAAGACCAACAGAAGGATAACGAACCTCGGGGTTGAAAGCGTTCTTGCTGAGACCTGCTTTCCCATTAAGGTGGCCCACGGTCATGTCAGATACCTCCTGGAAAAGGGGGTTAAGGACATCTTCATCCCGAGCTTTGTCAATATGTGCTTACCTGAGGAGCCTTACGACAAGGGACATGCCTGCCCTCTAAC
>WFMM01000073.1 GCA_015484595.1 Nitrospirota bacterium
AGGTAGCCGTGCCAGAGGATAAGGTGGAGGAGGTTATAGAGGCTATTATAAAAGGTGCCCGCACAGGAGAGATAGGAGATGGAAAGATATTTGTTTACAATCTTCAGGATGTGGTCAGAATAAGGACAGGAAGGAGGGGGAGAGAGGCGATTTGATTTCAGATTTATGATTTATGATTTTAGATTTTAGACTTATGATTTGTGATTTCAGATGTTAGGCTTCAGAGTTAGGGGTTAGAAATTAGAATTTGAATTTTAATAAACAGGAGGTTTCAGGAAATGAAAGGGCTATTGAGAAGGAGTTTATTTTTATTGCCGGTAGTTTTAATTCCGTCTGTGGCTATGGCAGCAGAAGGAAAGATAAGTGCAGGTGACACTGCCTGGATGCTTGTCTCCTCAGCACTTGTAATGCTCATGACGCCCGGGCTTGCGCTTTTTTATGCAGGAATGGTCAGGAGAAAGAATGTCCTTGGTACTATTATGCACAGTTTCATTATCCTATGTGTTATGAGTGTGGTGTGGGTATTGTGGGGTTACACACTTGCCTTTGGCCCTGACATTGGTGGTTTTATTGGTGGACTAAAGTGGTTTGGGTTAAATGGCATTGGTGCTGAACCTGCACCTGCTGCATCTACAATTCCTCATCTTGTTTTCATGATGTTTCAGGGAATGTTTGCAATAATAACACCTGCACTGATTACAGGAGCCTTTGCTGAGAGGATGAAATTTTCAGCACTGCTTGTGTTCACTGTTTTGTGGGCGACCCTTGTTTACTCTCCAGTGGCACACTGGGTCTGGGGTGGTGGATGGATTGCAACAAAACTTGGTGCTCTTGATTTTGCAGGAGGAACAGTGGTTCACATAAACTCTGCCATTGCTGCAATTGTGGCTGCTCTGGTTATAGGTAGAAGAAAGGGATACTTACAGGAGCACATGCCTCCGCATAATCTGCCAATGACAATACTTGGTGCAGCACTTCTGTGGTTTGGCTGGTTTGGCTTCAATGCAGGAAGTGCCCTTGCCTCTGACTCACTTGCTGCACTTGCCTTTGTGACGACAAACACGGCAGCAGCCGCTGCAGCACTTTCCTGGACCTTTGTGGAGTGGCTCCAGCGCGGTAAACCCACTGCCCTTGGTGCAGTAAGTGGTGCTGTAGCAGGATTGGTTGCCATAACTCCTGCTGCGGGGTTTGTTACTCCGCTTTCCTCAATTGCCATAGGTTTAGTAGCAGGGATGCTCTGTTATTTTGCCGTGAATCTGAAGACAAAGATAGGTTACGACGACTCCCTTGATGTACTTGGTGTACACGGTGTGGGTGGTACCTGGGGTGCAATTGCAACCGGTATCTTTGCATCTCTATCTGTAAATTCAGCAGGTGCAAATGGATTGATACATGGAAATCTCTCGCTTGTAGGTGTACAGGCACTGGCAAGTATTGCAACAATGGTTTATTCAGCTGTGATGAGTCTTATTATATTGAAGGTCGTTGACTGGACAGTGGGCTTAAGGGTGTCTGAACATGAGGAGATACAGGGCCTTGATATATCCCAGCATGGTGAGGAGGGTTACGCATTATAACAACATGTAAAATGAAGTACAGTAGAAGCAGGGAACTCTCTGCCCTTCTTGAGGTTAGCAGGGCACTGACAAGGAGCTTTTCCCTTGAGGAAAACCTGACACAGGCAATGCGCATCCTCTCTGAGATGCTGGATATGCAGAGAGGATGCGTATATCTGCTTGGTCCGCTGTCAGGAGAATTGAAAATAGTTGCTGCCCACGGGCTCAGTAAAGATGAAATACAAAAGGGAAAGTATCGTATCGGTGAGGGAATCGTTGGCACTGTTATGAAAAAAGGTCAGCCTATGTTCATTCCTGACATCGGTGAGGAGGCAAGGTTTCTTAATAGAACAGGCTCTAGGCCTGACAAAGAAGGAATATCCTTTCTCTGCTATCCGATCAGGTTGAAAGATGAGGTCTTTGGTGTGATAAGTGTTGACAGGATTTATTCAAGTATTCATGGTGGGGTTGAAGACGACCTCAGAGTGCTTGGGATAGTTTCTTCGCTGATTGCCCAGTTTGTTGGATTGTGGCGTATGTTCAAAGAGGCAGATGCTGAACGTGAAGAGCTGAGAAAACAGCTTACCGATAGATTCAGCTTACCCAATCTTGTTGGAGAGTCTCCTGCATTTCAGGCTGTGCTGAAGATAGTTACAAAGGTTTCGGTCACAGATGCCACAGTGCTTCTACTTGGAGAAAGCGGAACAGGAAAAGAGCTTATTGCAAGGACAATCCATTTTCAGAGCCCGAGGTCGAAGGGCCCCTTTGTTGCAGTAAACTGTGCGGCTCTGCCTGAAAATCTCCTGGAACTTGAGTTGTTTGGAGCAGAAAAGGGGGCCTTTACTGGAGCAACGGAAAAGAGAATTGGACGGTTTGAGCGGGCAAAGGGAGGGACAATATTCCTTGATGAGATAGGTGAGATGCCACTGCAATTACAGGCAAAACTCCTTAGAGTTCTTCAGGAAAGGACCTTCGAGAGACTGGGTTCTTCAGAACCCATAAAGGCAGACGTCAGAGTGATTGCAGCTACTAACCGTGATCTCCTTGAAGAGGTAAGAAAGGGAGCATTCAGGGAGGATCTGTACTGGCGTCTTAATGTGGTTGCAGTAAGGCTACCTGCCTTAAGGGAGAGAGCAGAAGACATCCCCTATCTGATTAATTATTATTTAAAAAAGTTCAACAGGAAATATCATAAGAGGATATCAATTTCTGCTGACGCCATAGATGTGCTGACTAATTACAAATGGCCTGGAAACATAAGAGAGCTTGCAAATATGCTTGAAAGGCTTGTTATTATGTCTGAAAGAGACACTATAACTGCTGAGGACCTGAGAAGAGAGATTATCTGGCCTGAAAGCACATATAGTGGTGTATCTAAAACATGCGGAAATAATCAATCACTTCACAGGATGGTTGAGAATATAGAGAAAGAGAGGATTATCAATGCCCTTAAAGAGCACAACTATATCCAGAGCCATGCAGCCCGTGCTCTGGGTATCACCCCAAGACAGCTTGGATATAGAATAAAGAAATATGGAATAAAGATTGTAAAGCAGTAAGCCTCCCCGACCTTTGATCTAAAAGGTTCATTGCTTTTTGCTCGCGCAAAACAGTCCTGCATGAAAAAGACTAAAATTTTCTTAAGAGCACAGACTAACCCTGTGTCTCTTTTTAAGAGATTTTCAGTTCGGAAATCTTGTGTCATGAAATTTTTAGACTGTTAGAAATTCAGAGTGATGGTAACTCCACCGTAGATTATGTCGTCGTCACCATCATCACCGATGGACTGAAGTGCATCCTCTGCATCATTGCTTAGCGGAAACGAATAAGCAATAGATGGCTCTACCGTTACTGTTTTCCATACAGGGATACTCAAAGAGGCTGATACTTCACCATTGTAAAAGTTGCTGAAGTCGTCACCAACTGAGTCATAACCCATTACTTTATTATTGAGATTATAACTTGCAGAAGCACCAAGTGAAAGGGTACTCTTATAGGGCAGTTCAAAATCATAGCCCACTGAGGCAATAACAAAGCCACCTTTGCCCTCATCAAAGTCATAATAGACAGTAAGTGTCGGATTAAGTACTATGTCGTAAGATACACTGAAATAGACCTCCTGCGTGTCATCTACCCCCTCAAGTGCATAATAGATGTAACCTGCATCAAAGCTGAACCTTTCATAATTGAAAGAGTAGTCAAGAGTAAGGTCTGTTTCGGTGTGCTCACCCTGGTCATTGTAGTCAGAATCATAATTAGCCCATAGATTTGCACCAAAACCATTATAGGTAATACCAACCGAAGGCTGAATAACATAGGAGTTTGATAGTTTCTGACCACGCCAGACATAATTACTGAAGATGCCAACCGATGCTGAACCGCCCACCTGAGGTCCATTTGCAAAGGCAATAGAAAGAAAAACTGTTAAAATTAACACCATAATAAATACCGGGTACTTTTTCATAATTCTACCCCCTTTTTAACTTGAATGTGCTAACCGAACGTATCCCCTCGTGGTCACGGTTTTAACGTATGAAAATTTTGGTTCATTATTTTCCTTTAATACATGATATTTCCCTTTGCCTTCTTTCCACAATGAACTTTAAACATTGACAGCAATTCTCATGCCAGCTAAGAGAATGCTATAAAATTAAGGTTTTGAGAAAAGAAAGAGCAACAAAATTGTTGAAAAAGACAATTTTGTATTGACAAAATTGTCTTAATCTGTTTTAATATTCTGCAAACGGCAACCAATAGCCGAATACCGAATGGGAGGATATGGCTATGAAGATGGTATCTGCGGTAATCAAGCATTACAGGCTTGATGAAGTAAGAAAAGCACTTATTGATGTGGGAGTGCAGGGTATGACCATAGTTGATGTTAAGGGCTTTGGTCGTCAAAAGGGACAGGTTGAGGTTTACAGAGGAGTTGAATACGAGGTACAGTTTCTACCAAAGGTGAAGATAGAGGTAGCCGTGCCAGAGGATAAGGTGGAGGAGGTTATAGAAGCTATTATAAAAGGTGCCCGAACAGGAGAGATAGGAGACGGAAAGATATTTGTTTACAATCTTCAGGATGTGGTCAGAATAAGGACAGGAAGGAGGGGGAGAGAGGCGATATAGAATTAGGGAGTAGCGTGTAGGGAGTAGTGGGTGAGTGTTGAGTTTTGAGTGTTTATTTTGAGTGTTGAGTTAAGGATTTCAGATTACTCCGTGTTCTCTGTGGTTACTATAGAGCAGAAGCGCAGAAGTCCCGAAGAGCAGAAGGTTTGAAAAATTATAATTTGGGATTTGTTCAGGTTTTAGAATTTAGAATTTTAAATGTTAGGAGGTTTATGGAGATGAAGGGTTTTAGAAGAAGGTTTTTATTTTTAATGCCTTTATTATTGGCTCCCTCATTGGCGCTTGCAGCCGAGGGTAAGATTGACACAGGCGATACCACATGGCTACTTGTCTCGGCGGCTCTTGTTATGCTTATGACTCCAGGACTTGCGCTTTTTTACGGTGGAATGGTCAGGAGAAAAAATGTCCTTGGCACCATTATGCACAGTTTCATTGCCCTTGCTATCA
>WFMM01000074.1 GCA_015484595.1 Nitrospirota bacterium
GACTCTGTGAAAGGGTGATGATAATAAACGAAGGCAGGATTATTGCTGATGCCTCCCCTGAGCAGTTAAAAAAAGACCTTGGCAGATATGTGCTTGAGGTCTTTCATGAAGACGGTATTGAGGAGAGGCTATTTCAGACAAAGGATGAGGCTCTTGAAGTTTTAAAGACCTGTGAGGAGACCTGCAAGGTTCGTGAGGTAACGCTTGAGGATGTGTTTTTGAATCTGACGGGAAGGAGGATAGATGTTTAGTTATTTTTCTGGCAGAGAGGATTTAAGAGAAAGAAGGGCATTAAAGAGGGCATCAATTCTGCTGTTAAGATTTCTTATTTCTGTTTTTATATCTTTTAGTTCCTCTTTAATATCAGCAGTTCGCTCATCAACCACTTCATATATCATCTCAAGAGTAACTTTTTTGATTATGCCTTTTACTGCCTCTTTCATAGAGAAATTATACCACAGGAGGAGACATTTATCAAATGTTTAACGGGATAAAGGGAATACTTTACAGGGAACTTAAGGTTTACAGTAAAAGGGCACGAAAACAACTCCTTGCCTCTTCTCTTTCGCCTCTTCTTTTCCTTGTTGCCTTTGGCTGGGGCTTTGGGGGGAAGGTTGTGGCAGGAGGATTGCCCTACATAACCTTTTTGATCCCAGGGCTTATTACCATGAGTAGCCTTAACCAGTCCTACGGTATTGCTCAGGAGATAAACATCACGAGGTTTTACTTTCATCTCTACGATGAATATCTGATTGCACCGGTCAGCCATATTGAAATCGTGTTAGGTGAGATATTTTACGGCATGTTTAAGGGGCTTTTAAGCACGGTTTTGATATTTATATACGCCATGCTTTTTAAGGTCAAACTCCTGCTGTCACCGTTGTTTTTCATTGCCATACTTCTACACACCTTTCTTTTTGCCTCTCTTGGCACAACCATCGCCATGATAATAAAAGACCATGGCTCACAGGCAACGGTGAACACCTTTGTGATAACACCCATGATATTTTTATGCGGGACATTCTTCCCTGTGGATAAACTGCCTTATATATTTAAACTGGTTGTCTATGCACTGCCCCTTACTTACAGCACAAAGGTGATAAGGGCATCCCTTACGGGCAGGGCAATTTATATGCCCTATCTGTTTCTGATGGCAGTATTTGCGGTTTTGTTTTTCTACACAGCCTATCAGGCGGTAAAGAAGGTGGAGGCGTGAGATTTATGATTTAAGATTTAAGATTTGAGATATTAGATTTGGTTCTTTCTGTTGACTGGATCGTATCGCTGATGTGAAAAGGCTTGAAAAGTTGAAATTAAGGTTAAAACTCTGTGTTCTCTGTGGTTTAAATAGAGCGGACGGCTGAAGCACTGAAAACTGCATGTTTGAAAAAATTTGGAATTTGTGATTTGTTTAGAATTTAGGATTTCGGATTTAGAATTTTTAAACAGGGAATGGATATATGAAAAAGGCTATGTATAGTTTGATCTTATTGCTTATCTTGATGGTCGTCCTTGCAACGCTTAAGGGTGCTGTGAGTATTGACCTTTTTCACATGAGCAATACCGAAAGGGACATACTGCTTTTTGTCAGGCTTCCACGGGTGATGCTTTCAGGGCTTGTTGGCTCAGCACTTGCCCTGAGTGGACTGCTCTTTCAGTATGTTATGAAAAATCCACTTGCCGATTCCTTCACAACCGGCGTGTCTGCCTCTTCTGCAATGGGTGCTGTGGTGGCAATACTTCTTGGGCTTGGCTTTTTGATACCCCTTTTTGCCCTCGCAGGTGGTATTACAGGACTTGTAATTGTTTATAAGATTTCTTCTGTTCGTGGAAGGGTGCAACCAATTACAATGCTTCTTGCAGGCATTGTGCTAAGCACCTTCTCATCAGCAACCATAAGTTTCATGAAGTTTCTTAGTGACGATGCCGTAAGTTCCATCATCTTCTGGCTCATGGGAGGATTTCAGGATGCTTCGGTCAAGAAGGTGCTGGCCCTTCTGGTGGTTGTGATGCTTTCCTTTCTGCTTGTAAGGAGACATTACCTTGGGCTTGACATACTTAGTTTTGACGACACCACTGCCCTGTCTTCAGGTGTAGAGGTTGACAGACTGCGTAAAGAGGCATTCTTTCTTGCGGCTCTTCTTACGGCCTTTAGTGTGGGTTATGCAGGGATTATCGGTTTTGTCGGTCTGATCGTGCCACATGTTATCAGGCTAATGAGGTTTGTAAAGGCATCAGAACTGGTTCCTCTTAGTATCCTTGGAGGTGCGGTGTTTATGATATTTAATGACCTGTTATCAAGAACCCTTCTTAGTGAAGGACAGGAACTGCCTGTGGGGATAATCACATCCTCCATTGGTGGGCTGTTTTTCCTGTATCTGCTGATAAAACGAAAAAGGGAGCTTTACTACTTTGATTAATTTAAAAGGTATAGTGGCAAAACAGGGTGGTTTTACTTTGAAGGTTGACTCGCTTTCCCTGAGCCGGGGTGAGTTGGTTGCTGTGCTTGGTAACAACGGAAGTGGAAAGTCAACCTTTCTTTCTGTGCTTTCAGGGCTTAAACCCTTCAGGGGTAAGTACATCCTTGATGGAAGGGAATTCGGTAGTTTACCTGCAATTGAAAGGCACAGGCTGATCTCCCTTCTTCCCCAGCAAAGCAGCCTTAACATGCCCTTTGATGTCCAGTATGTGGTGCTTACAGGCAGATACCCTTACACCGATGGCAGGGGCTACAGCAGTAAAGACATGGAGTGCACAGAGGAGACTCTGAGGAGGCTTGACATTTATCACCTCAGACACAGGCTGTTTAACGAACTCTCTGGTGGAGAGCGGCAGAGGGTGCTTCTTGCAAGGGTTATAAACAGAGACTCACCAGTGATGCTACTTGATGAGCCCCTTAGCGGGGTTGACCTCAGACATCAGCACGAGATAATAGACCTGCTTAAAGAACTAAGCAGTGATAAAACCATTCTCCTTGTGGTGCATGACATATCCCTTGCTGTAAGGGAGTTTAAGAGATTTCTCTTTTTTGTAAAGGGCACCCTAAGGTATGACCTCTACAGAGAAAACCTTGACGAAGAACGGCTTTCCGAGGTCTTTCAGGTAAGGCTTCGGTTTATTAAAAACGATGAAAGCCTTTTTGTATATTCAGAAGGAAAAAACAGGGAGGCACTATGAACAGCAGATTAAAAGGTGTTTTAATTTTTGCGGTGATGATGCTTTTTTTCTTTGCATCTAACGCTCAGGCCTATCAGAGGATCGTGGTCTTATACGCAGCGGCATCGCCGGTACTTAAAGAACTTGGAGTATCAGACAGGGTGGTGGGAGTTACCAGAACAGACCATACCTTTAAAGGGGTTAGATCAGTGGGCTCTCACCTCAGACCAAACATGGAACTCCTTAAGGCCCTTAAGCCTGACCTTATCGTTGCAGGTTCAAAGAGGGCATTTCCAGAGGAGATCTCAAAGAGACTAAGGACAGATGTATTCTACTATGACCCGAGAAGTCTTGAGGATATACTTTTTAAGATTAAAGCCCTTGGAAAACTCCTTAAAAGACAGAAAAGGGCTGAGGAACTTATAAAGAGGCTGAAGGGTAAACTGCAGGAGGTTAAACCACTTAAGGGTAAACCAACGGTGGTATATGAGATTATGGAGCGACCCCTTAAGGTAGCAGGCTCAAAGAGCATTATCAACTCTATCATAGCCCATGCAGGAGGGGAGAATCTTGTAAAGGTAAAAAAGAAGCATGTCCTTATCTCCCCTGAAAGGGTTATCTCCCTAAACCCCGATGTCTATATCTATCAGGTTGGCCCGATGAATAAAAAACCAACCACACCTTCAGAGAGACCCTACTATAAGTCACTTAGGGCAAAGGTTATAAAGGTAGATGAATACGAGTTTGCAAGACCCGGAATAAATGCCTTCCAGGCAGTGGTTGACTTAAACAGAATCTTTATGGAGGTTATAAAATGACTGTCTATTCTGTGGGCCTTGGCCCTGGAGACCCGGAACTTATAACTGTTAAGGCAATGCGGATACTTGAGGAGTCTGACATTGTGGTGGTTCCACAGTCAGACCAGACTGGACGCTCAGTGGCAAGAGAGATTGTTCTCAGATACATACCAGAGGAAAAGATCATGATGTACTACTTTCCAATGAATAACGACAGAGAGGAACTAAAGAGGCGTTACACTGAACTTGCAAAAAAGATAAAGGCCCTTTCAGAATCAGGTAAGAGGGTCTGTTATGTAACCATGGGGGACCCTACGATATTCAGTACATCCAATTATCTTACAGAGAAACTCCTTTCCTCTGGCGTTAAGGTACGACACATACCCGGGGTGAGTTCAATAAACGCTGCATCAACGATGCTTTCTCTTCCGCTTTGCGTAAAGGGTGAAAACTTCGGTGTTTATGAGATGCCATCGGATGTGCAGAAGGCAGTGGAGTTGATCTCACGCCATCCTACCACAGTGTTCATGAAGGTAAACAAAAGACTACAGGTGTTGATTGAAGCTGTTAAGATGGTAAAACCTGAAAGGGCCTACCTTGCACGCCGTCTCGGACTTGACGGCGAGCAGATTTACGACATGCTAAACTGTGCCCCTCCACCAGAGGCTGCCTACCTTTCGGTGGCAGTAATAAGAAGGAGCAGGAAGCTTAATAGTAGCGAGCTTATTGGAAGTATGAAAGGGAAGATAAAAATCAAAGGAGACATTATAAGTAGTGGTAAGTAAAAGTGAACTCCGAAAGGGCTTTACCACCGGCACCTGTGCAGCAGCGGCTGCAAAAGCAGCGGCCATGACATTAAAAGAGTCAGGACTCAGAAAAGAACTATTCGTTGAAGTTGGACTACCCTCAGGAGATAGAGTCACATTAGGGGCTTATATAAAAGAACTTGGTGAAGACTATGCCGTGGCATCTGTGATAAAGGATGCTGGTGACGACCCTGATGTGACTGACGGAGCAGAGATAGTGGCAAAAGTGAAACTGAAGGAAGACACCCCCACCCATACCCTCCCCCTTAAAGGGGGAGGGAAGGGAGGGGGTAAAATCCTTATCAAAGGTGGAAAGGGTGTTGGAGTGGTTACAAAGCCGGGGCTTCAGATACCGGTTGGTGAGCCGGCAATAAACCCTGTGCCAAGGCGGATGATCAAAGAGGCAGTAAGAGAGGTTCTTGGTGACAGACCGGTTGAGGTTACCATTGAGGTGCCAGATGGTGAAAAACTGGCAGAGAAGACCTTTAATCCAAGGCTTGGCATAGTGGGAGGCATATCCATTATAGGCACAACAGGAATAGTAGAGCCCATGAGCCATGAGGCACTTAAGGCAACAGTGCAGTGTGAGATTGATATTTCGGTGGAAGAACTTAAATCTAACTCAAAACTAAGCACTCAAAACTTAAAACTGTTTTTTTCTCCTGGAAAGATTGGTGAGGATGCCTTAAAGAGGATTTTCGGAGATATCAGGGTTGTTCAGACGAGTAACTTCATTGGCTTTGCACTTAAGTATGCATCTAAAAAGGGTGTAAAAGAGGTCGTCTTCGGTGGAC
>WFMM01000075.1 GCA_015484595.1 Nitrospirota bacterium
AATGCCCTTACCTCAGCATCCTGTGTGCAGGCTATTAGATTTATTTTTCCCTTCGCCCCCATAATCTACAATTAGTATAGCAAAAACAATGCCTTAAAACCACGGGTATATCTATCTCTGTCTTTTAATCCTTCTCAAAAACTCCTTAAGAGGAAGGGTGTTTAGCACATCTGACTTCTCAAGCCATGCCCTTCTTGCCACCTCGACACCGTATCGGATGAAACGAAACTGCTCTGTCATGTGAGTGTCTGTGCTGATAACGATGGGTATTCCCATCTCCTTTGCCCTCCTTGCATAGCTGTCCTTAAGGTCAAGCCTCAATGGATAGGCGTTTATCTCAAGTGCCTTCTGGTACCGCTTTGCAGCCTTAAGCACCTGCTCCATATCAAGCTCATACTCCTGCCTTTCACCAAGTATCCTTCCTGTTGGATGGGCAATCACATTTACATAGGGACACCTTATGGCACTTAAAAGCCTTCTGGTAAGCTGTTTGCTTGACTGTCTGAACCCCGAGTGTATTGATGCAACGACAAAGTCCAGCTTTTTTAGTATCTCCTCATCAAAGTCAAGCTCTCCACTGCTTCTTATGTCCACCTCAACACCCATAAGGATCCTGAATTTGCGCAGCTTCCTGTTCAGGGCATCTACCTCTTTTTTCTCTTCAAGTATGTCTTCAGCCTGAAGCCCGCCTGCAATACCAAGCCCCTTGGAATGGTCTGTAATGGCTATGTATTCATAGCCCATCTCAATTGCTGCCTCTGCCACCTCCTCAATGCTGTGGGCTCCGTCACTCCAGCGGCTGTGCACATGAAGGTCACCCCTTATGTCTGAAGTCTCTATCAGCTCAGGGAGCCTCCCTTCCTCGGCTGCCTCAACCTCGCCAAGGTCTTCTCTCAGCTCGGGCTCTATAAAGGGAAGCCCGATTGCCTCATAGACCTCCTCTTCGGTTTTGCCTGCTACCTTTTTGTTGTCCTCCTCTCTGAATACGCCGTATTCGTTTATCTTAAGACCAAGCTTCATTGCCCTTTCTCTGATTTTTATGTTATGTGCCTTGCTTCCGGTGAAGTACTGAAGTGCTGCACCAAAGCTCTCCTCCTCAACCACCCTGAGGTCAACCTGTATCCCCTCTCTGAGCATGACAGAGGACTTGGTAGGCCCTTTAAGGAGCACATCCTGAACCTGGGGCAGCCTTACAAAGGCATTCATTACCTTCATCGGCTCTCTTGAGGTAACCAGTATGTCTATGTCCTTTACCGTTTCTTTCCATCGTCTGAGACTTCCGGCAATCTCTATCCTTCCGACTTCCTTAAGCTTCTTGAGTTCCGAAACTATCTCTTCAGCAAGGGGGCGTGCCCGGCCAAGGGGCATCCGCTCTCTCCCCATTTTAAGCATTGCGATACCTTTAAGGATGTTGTCTTCGGTCTTTTTCTTAATGCCCGGAAGCCCTGATAGCCTTCCCTCTTTGCATGCCCTTTCAAGCTCTTCAATGGTGCTAATGCCAAGCCGGTCATAGACTGTTTTGGCTGTTTTTGGGCCAATTCCTGGCACTAAAAGTATCTGTAAAAGACCTGAAGGGATCTCCTTTCTCAGTTCCTCAAGCTGCTTTATGGTCTTTCTTTCCACAAACTCCCTTATCTTTTGAGCAAGGTCTTTTCCAATTCCCGGGATCTTCTGGAGTGATTCCTCGTCAAGCTCTGAGACCTCTACACTCAGGGCCTCAATGTTCTGGGCAGCCCTTCGGTAAGCCCTTATTCTGAAGGGGTTTTCACCCTTTAGTTCAAGCATGTCGGCTATCTCGTTGAATGCCCTTGCCACTTCCTGATTGCTCATAATAGCTCCTTAAGGGTCTGGGCGTTTTTTGGTGCATAACCAAAGGCATCGTTGTTGAAATATACATAAACATCCATGCCCTTTTTTAGATACCCCTTTATCCTTTTTGCATCCTCCCTTAGCTCCTCGTCAGAGTAACAGCTATTGTAACGGCCACCGTGGCCGTGTCTTCTTATGTATACAAAATCAGAGGTCAGAGGCAGCTCCCTGTTAAAATCAGGCCAGTCAGCCTGACAAAAGGAATAGCCGTATCTGCCAAGGAGCTTCTGAACATCCTTTGTTATCCACGACTGGTGTCTGAATTCAAAGGTGTTCCTTATGCGGTACTGTTTTATGAGCTCCAGAAAACCCTCAAGGGCTGCGATGTCTATAGCCATCTTTGGCGGAAACTGCCAGAGCACCACAGAGAGTTTTTCTTTTAGCAGGGTGACAGAGGAGAAGAATCTTTCAACCGGCTCCTCTACATCCTTCAGTCTTTTGATATGTGTGATAAACCTGCTACCCTTAAGGGAAAAGCAAAACCCCTCTGGTGAGCTGTTAAGCCACCTCTTAAAGGACGACGGCTTTGGAAGCCTGTAAAAGGTGACATTCATCTCCACTGTGTCAAACCTTGTACAGTAGTATTCAAACCACCTCCACTTTGGGACATCCTCAGGATACAAGACCTCCCGCCAGTGATTGTACATAAACCCACTACAGCCTACCCTGACCTCTGCCATAGTAAAATTTTATCACAAAAAGTTGTGGTGTGAAAGAATATTAATTCTTAATGCTGTCTTGACATAACAGCACTGATAAGGATTTAATATCTTGTATGATGAAACGGATGACATTAATTTTAATAAGCCTTTTTATCCTTTTTGCGCCTGCCTGTTCCTCTAAAAAGGAGCTCAGACCAGCTCGGTTTGATCCGAAGGAATACCTCAAAAGGGCTAATAAACTCATAGAAGACGAAGACTACGACGAGGCAAGAAGACTCCTTTTAGAGGTCAAAAACCGTGACCTCACTCACCGGTACGCACCGATTGCCCAGCTCAAGATTGCAGAGACCTACGAAAAGGACGAGGACTATGAGACCGCTGTCAGTGAATACCAGAGGTTTCTAAGGCTCTATCCTGACCACACCGAGGCTCCCTACGCCCAGTATAAGATTGCCATGATTTATTTCAAACAGATAGAAGGGCCTGACAAGGGTGCAGGTGGGGCTCGCAAGGCAATGGAGGAGTTTCAGAAACTCCTCAGGCTCTATCCACGGAACCCCTACAGGGAGGCAGCACAGTTAAGGATAAAGAAGTGCAAAAACCTTATGGCTGAGTACGAGTTTCTCGTTGGTAAGTTTTACTATAAAAAGGACTCCTACAGGGCAGCCCTTGGAAGATTCAAGGAGTTGCTTAAGAGCTTTCCTGAATACAAACACATTGACCAGGTGCTTTACCTGACTGCCTCAAGCTATTACGAGATGGGTAAAAAACAAAAGGCCAGACAGTATGCCCAGGAGCTTATAAAACGGTTTCCCAAAACCGAATGGGCAGAGAAGGCTAAGGACTTCTTAACTGATGAATGAGATACTATCCTGTTTTTCTTAACCTCAAAGAACGCCTCTGTGTTGTAGTTGGAGGAGGGGATGTTGCTGAGCGAAAGGTAAGGGGGCTTCTGAGGGCAGGGGCAAGAGTAAAGGTGGTAAGCCCTGAGCTTACAGAGGGGCTTGAGGAGCTAAGAAACAGAGGTCTTATCAAGCATGTAAAGAGGGCCTACCAGGAGGATGACATAAGGGATGCCTTCCTGGTGATAGCAGCCACTTCTGAGATGGATGTAAACCGTGCAGTGTTTAAAGATGCCCGCAATGTACCGGTAAATGTTGTTGATGTGCCAGAGCTCTGTAGCTTTATTGTTCCTTCAATCGTAAATAGGGGTGACCTCACCGTTGCTATATCCACATCAGGAGTAAGCCCAGCCCTTGCAAGAAGCATAAGAGAAGAGCTTGAGGTTTTTTTTCCTGAAGAGACAGGTGAGTTTTTGGAGTTTCTTAAAGATATTCGCTCCCGGATAAAACAGACCGTCCCTGACAGCACTACACGGGAGGCAGTGCTTAAAGAGATAGGAAGCAGAAGGGTCCTTAAGCTACTGCTTACGGAGGGGGTGGAGGTTGCAAGGCAAGAGGTTTATGGTATCTTAAATAAAAGGGGTATTAAGTGCGAGTAGCCGAGTTTTACAGGCGGGCGGTAAGGTTTTTTTCCGAGGAGCTCTGGAGGGTTGACATAACAGAGAAAAAGAGGTTTTACACCTTTCTGGTAAAGACCTTCAGGCTCCTTTATCTTGCCTTCAAGGAGCTTACCTACGGACAGCTTAACTACCGTGCCATGGGGCTCGTTTACACCACCATACTCTCCATTGTCCCCCTTCTTGCCGTTACCTTTTCAGTGCTTAAGGCCTTTGGTGTTTACAACATCATGACCCCCATCCTTCTTAACATCTTTGCCCCCCTTGGTGAAAAGGGTGAGGAGATAACCGTAAGGATAATCGAATTCGTTGACCATATCAAGGTGGGAGTCCTGGGAGCCCTTGGACTTGGTCTGCTCATCTACACGGTGGTCTCCTTGATACAGAAGATAGAGGATGCCTTTAATTACATCTGGAATGTAAAGAGACCAAGGAGCCTTGCAAGAAGATTCAGCGATTATATGAGTGTGATACTTATCGGGCCTGTGCTTATCTTTTCAGCCATGGGTGTTACCGCATCGGTGATGAGCACATCACTTATGAGGAGGCTTGGACAGATTGAGCCCTTTGGAACCATCATCCTTTATTCAGGCAAGGTAGTTCCCTACCTGCTCGTCTGTGGGGCCTTTACCTTTGCCTACATATTCATCCCAAATGTGAAGGTAAAGCTTAAATCAGCCTTTGTAGGCGGGCTGGTTGCTGGGGTCATGTGGGAGACCACGGGCTGGCTCTTTGCCTCCTTCGTGGCTGGCTCCTCAAAGTACACTGCCATTTACTCGAGCTTTGCCATACTGATTCTGTTTTTTATATGGATTTATCTTAGCTGGCTGATACTGCTCATCGGAGCGGTTATAACCTATTATCATCAGTATCCACAGCTTCTTGGGGTAAAGAAAGAGCTCCTGATGATAAGTAACAGGTTAAAAGAGCGGCTTGGTTTCGTGGTGATGTACCTTATAGCCTATAACTTCCACCACAATCTTCATTGCTGGAGCATAGACGGGCTTGTCAGCCGCCTTGGCCTTCCACAGCCACCTGTGCAGGATGTGATAACGCTTCTTGAGAAGGGAGGCCTGCTGGTTGAAACAGGCGATGACCCTCCCTGTTACCTGCCAGCAAGGGACATCGAGACGATAAGGCTTTCAGATATCCTTAGGGTTGTAAGAATGGCTGGTGAGGATACCATGCATGTTGAGAAACGGTATCTAAACATCCCTGAGGTAATGAGCATCCTCGATGAGCTGGACCACTCTTCAGAGCAGGTCCTTGGCAATAGGACCCTAAAAGACCTGGTGGTCAAGCCATCCACTGCCGTGAGTTTTAGATAACCCTTTGCTGAGTTAATTTGATTGCTTAAGTCTAAGCCCTATAAGTAGCACCGTGCCAAGACAGAAGAGCACCCCTCCTGTCAGTGCCCAGAGTGCCCCTGGCTCATAGCTTATCTCTATCAGTGCCCTGGGCACTGGATTAAGGGCTATCTGTTTGAGATAGACCCCGACACCTGATACAAGGGCGGGTCTGTTAGGGGCAATAGTGAGACGCTTTTCATCCTTACCTTTTAGTTTGAATATTGCCTGCATTGAGGTCAGGTAGCCCCTTTCTGCACTGTAATTTATCCTTTCAAGCTCAAGCACCGTGCCGTCAGGAAGCTTTGCTCTGGAGGTTTCCTGAAAGACCCAGAACAGATGAAAGGAGTATGCCGAGCTTACCAGGTGGGCAACCATTATAAAACAAAAGCCAAGGTGGATTATCTGAGGAGAGATCTTTAAAAGGAGACTCTTTCCCTGGGTTTTTTTAATCAGTGACTGAATGCTGCAAAAGACCGTGTTTAAGGCAAGCACAAAGAGCACCGCAATCTCACCATAAAGCCACCAGGTATCAGAAAGGGGCGCCTCCTTAAGCCAGCTAAACAGAGGCATCTGGTTTATCCTCTGAAAGGAGGGCCTTTCAGGCATTAAAATAGCCCCTGCAATAAGAAGCAGGATAAACAGACCAAGAAGAATGTTTGCCGTCCTTATTGATGTTAAAAGGGATAATAACTTTTTCATAATTCAATAAACTCAACCAACGCAATCAACGCGATTAACGCAATTAACACGATAAACCCGATAAACGCTATAAACGCAATCAACGCAATCAACGCAAAAAACGCAACTAAAACGAATGGGAGCTCTTCATCAAAAGCCCCACACCAAGGTAAGTAAATAGTACAACCACATAACCTGCCACTCCCACAGCCGCTATTCGCTTTCCCTTCCACCATGGTCTGAACCTGAGGTGGAGGTAAAGTGTATAGAGGACCCACAAAAGTGTTGTCCAGAGCTCCTTTGGGGTCCACAGCCAGTAGGTTCCCCATGCATAAAAGGCCCATATTCCACCAAAGATCATGGACAGAGAAAAAAGCAGATATCCAATGAGTATGGTTATGTACTGATACCGCTCTATTTCAGCCTCACAGGAATTAAAGTGGATTACCCCTAAAACAAAGGCCACGCCAAAAAGCCCGTAGGACAAAAAAGACAGGCTTACATGAAGCTCAAACCAGAAGGTCCTCAAAACAGGAGGAAGGGGCATTGAGTAGGGTCTTGATAACAGGGCAGATAAACTGAAAACTGCACATATCACCGATGTAATAATTAGAAACCTCTTTGAAAGCCCTTTATTCTTAATCACCAGATAAAGGGGCAGTGAAAAAAGTGCAGTTGCCAGAGAGAGAAACACTATGGTGTCGTGCACTCCAACAAGTGGAAGCCTTCCGAGGGAAAGCCCTCTTGAGATGATGTAATACCCCTCAAGCAAGACCGCTGTAAAGAAAAATTCCCTCTTAATCGATGTAAGAAGAAACAGGGCTGAAACCGCATAGATTATCATGGAAACACCTTTCCAGGGTTCAGTATCATCCTGTGGTCAAAGAGCCTTTTTATCCCTCGCATCAGGTCCATCTCGTTGTTGTGTATCTCCATGTCTATGTAGTCGGCCTTCGTAAGGCCAACACCGTGTTCACCAGAAAGGCTGCCACCAAGTCTGAGGGCCTCCCTGAATATCTCCCTTACCAGTGACCTTCCTTTTTCATAAAGCTCTCTGTCTTCCTGGTTTACCATGATGTTTACATGGAGGTTACCATCTCCTGCATGGCCAAAGCTTGCGATGGGAATCCCCTCCTGTTCAGAAAGCCTCTGCAAAAACTCCACCATGTCTGGCACAGCCGTAACAGGAACAACGATGTCTTCGTTTATCTTTGTAGGGGATATGTGAAACAGTGCCGGAGATATGGCACGCCTTGTGGCCCATATGCTTTGTTGAGAGAGGCTGTCGTCTGCCACCTCAAGTGATGCTCCCTTGCTCTGGCATATCTGGACAACCCGTTCAGAGTCCCTTTCCACGGTTTTCACCGGGCCGTCAAGCTCGATTATGAGCACAGACTCTGAACCCTTAAGCCCCGAAGGCTGGTATGCCTCGAGGGCCTCTATGGTGGCTCTGTCAAGGAATTCAAGGGTCCTGGGGATAATCCTGTTGGCTATGATAGTGGTGACCGTCTCGGTGGCACTTCTTAGACTCCTGTATGAGGCTATAAGCGTTAAGACTGTCTCGGGCTCTGGTAGCACCGAAAGCCCTATCTTTGTTATGGTGGCAAGGGTGCCCTCTGAACCAACGAGGAGACTTTTCAGGTCATAGCCAACCACGCCCTTTTTTGTTCTCACCCCTGCCTCTATCACCCTTCCGTCTGGAAGCACGGCCTCAAGGTAACGGACATAGTTGCCCGTAACTCCGTACTTAATGGCCCTTGGTCCGCCTGCGTTTACCGCTACATTTCCACCTATTGTGCAGAATTCAAGTGAAGCAGGGTCTGGTGGGTAGAAAAGCCCCTTGAGCCCGAGTTCCCTTTGTAAGGCACCGTTGATGACGCCTGGCTCAACCATAACAAAGAGATTATCGCCGTCAATCTCCAAGATCTGATTCATACGCTCAAGGCTAAGCACAATCCCGCCTTTTGTGGGGACCGATGAGCCTGTGGTCGAGGTGCCAGCACCCCTCGGAATAAGAGGTATTTCCTGCTCGTAGGCAAACTTAGAGAGCCTGACCACATCAGTGGTATCCTCAGGCCATGCCACAGCAGCGGGGGCAGCCTTTATCTTTGAGGCATCAAAACCGTAACAGAGCAGGTCGGCTTTTTCTGTGCTTACTTTATGGGAGTCTAAAAATCCTTTAAGTCTTTGCATTCTGAAAACCTGCTTATGAGCCCTTCCAGTTCAGACCTGAGCGTTTCTGTTAGACCGGTGAATTCAACCGCAATCTCATACACTGGTCTCAGGTCTTCACCCACTTTGTTTGTCCGTTTCAGATTAGACCTGACGACCCTGCCTCTTACCTTAAAACCCGCACCTCCTGTGTCTCTTAGCTCGAGCAAGCAGTTACATCCTGGGTTGAGTCTTTTTTCAGTCAGAAAGCAGATCCCACCAAGGCTTATGTTAAGCACATGGATGTCTGCCCTGTATATAAGATTTCCTTCAAGCTCACCGGTGATACAGAAACGGGGATATCTCCTTTTTTCGCTCATCCCTGCACCTCGTCAAATTGAAGTGAAAGAACCTTTGACACACCAGCCTCCTCCATGGTTATGCCGTAGAGATAATCGGCAACCTCCATGGTCAGCCTGTTGTGTGTAATCACCACAAACTGAATGTTCCTTGAAAGCTCCTTTACCATCTCCCTGAAGGTAATTATATTGTTTTCGTCAAGCGGTGCATCTGCCTCGTCAAGGATACAAAGGGGAGTTGGCTTTAGAAGAAACCCTGCAAAGAGCACCGCCAGTGCAGTAAGTGCCTTTTCACCACCTGATAGCAGGTTTATGTTCTGAAGCCTCTTTCCAGGTGGTTGTGCGATGATGTCAATCCCTGACTCAAGGATGTTTGACTCATCGGTAAGCCTCAGCTCTGCGTTACCACCGCCAAAGAGTTTTTTAAAGACCTCCGAGAACTTTTCGTTAAGCCTTTCAAAGGCCTCTTTTAGCCGTTTTCTTGTGGTGCGGTTTATCCTTGCTATGGCCTCCTCAAGCTCCTCGATTGACTGAACTATGTCGTCGTGCTGGGTTTTGAGGAACTCGTATCTCTCGTTAAGCCTTTTGAACTCATCAAGGGCTGCAAGATTTACCTCTCCCATGGCTTCTGTCTTCTGACGAAGAATCTCAGCCTCTCTGGTGTCTTCCTGGACATCTGTGCTTACAGGCAGGGTATCAGAAGTAATGTCAACCTGATAACGCTCCTTCATGTTTTCAATCAGATTACGAAGCCTGATTGAAAGCTCTGTCTGCAGGAGTCCCTTTTCGTGCAGTTCCTTTGAAAGTGTATCAAGGGTCTTTCTCATCTCGGAGAGCTCGTCCTGAAGGCTATTCTGTCCTGCCCTGAGCTCCTCGAGGGAGTCCCTTTTTGCCCTTATCTGGTCTCTTAAGCTACTTGCAGTGCTTACATGGGTCTTTAGTTCCTCCTCAATGCCTAAAAGCCCGTTTTTAAGTTCAGATATACGGCTCTGTTTAAGCTGTAGCTCCCGTTTAAGGTGTTCCTTTTTGTTTTTTGCCTCCTCTATTGCTCTTTGGGCATCCTGTATCTGGTTTTTCAGGTTTTTCTTTTTGTCGTTCAGGCTGTTGTAGCCGATTCTGAACTCGGTAAGCTCCTCCCGTTTCATATCAAGCTCAGCCTTCATGGCTGTAAGCTCATCCTGAAGCACCTGTATGTCTGTTTCGAGCTCCTGTCTTTTCTCTGACTCTCGCTTAATCTCAAGCCTCTTTTCAGAAAGCCTTGATTCTGCCTCTTCTGACTCCCTTTTCAGGTTTTCCATCTCAAGCCTGACAAACTCTGCCTTTTTCCTGTGCCGCTCGGTATCCTCCCTCAGTCTGCTGACAGATGACCTCTTAACAGAGAGCTCCCGTTCGTCTTTGATTATCCCGGCCTCGATCTCTTTAAGGGAGTTTTTGATGTCATCCACCTCTACGGTAAGATCCTCAATCCTCTGTTCAATCTCCTCTGTCTCTGAGGTTTTTGTCCTTATCAGCTCTTCCATCTGTCGGATCTCGAGGCGTTTCTTTAAAATCCCGCTTCCACTTCCACAGGTAATCACACCCGGGTACTCAACCACCTCTCCCCTTGGAGTGACAAAGCAGTACCCCCTCCGAGGCATCTTGCCATTGCCTAAAAGTTCTATGGCAAGAGAAACACTGTCAACAAGGAGATAGTTTTCAAGTAACGCCTTAAGCATTGGTCCTGCCACTTCAGAGACCCTGACCACATCTGACAGTCTGGTAACGCCCTGAGG
>WFMM01000076.1 GCA_015484595.1 Nitrospirota bacterium
ACGGTTAGTGCGGTGTAGGGGAAACCACCGTCAATGAGTATCTGCACAGCAGGTCTTCTACCCGAAAACAGCTCCTTTGTAAAACCTGGCGGCACAACCAAAACAGCCCTAAGCGCACCCCTTTTAAGCAGTGCCTCTGCCTCCTTTAAATCAGACACTGCCTTTTGAACTTTAAAGTACCTGAGGGTAAACCGGTTTATAAGCTCACGGCTCTGTGCTGTCCTGTCAAGGTCTATGTAACTCATGGGTATGTTTTCAATATCAAGGCTAATTCCGTAGGCAAAGACCACAAACATCACAAAGGGCACCAAAAAGGCAAGCAAAAGAAACAGCCTGTTACGCCATATCTCAATAAACTCCTTTTCAGCTATTGCCACTATGCGGTTCATCCTGAAGCCACCCTGTCTCTCTGAAGATAATAAACAAAGACATCTTCCATTGGAGGGCTTATCCTTTTCAGATAATAACAGGGAATGGAAAGACTCTCAAGCTCTGCCCTCAGTTTTGCCTCATCCATCCCCTTTTGCCAGATGTGATAACGCCTTCCAAAGGCAACCAGTGAAAACCCCCTCGCCATCAGTGACTGCTCATCTACAGCCCCCTCAGGGTATATCTCAAATACATCCCCCTGGGCAGTGACAAATTCCCTTTTAAGCTCTTCAGGGCTTCCAACTGCAATAACCCTTCCTTCGTTCATGATTGCAACCCTGTCACAGAAGTCTGCCTCTATCAGGTTGTGGGTTGTCACCACAATGGTCATGCCAAGCTCTCCTGAGAGCTTTCTTATAAACTGCCAAAACAGTGCCCTTGCCACAGGGTCAACCCCGGAGGTGGGCTCATCAAGAAAGAGTATCTCTGGAAGATGAAGGGTGGCACATCCGAGGGAAAGCCTCTGCTTCATCCCACCAGGAAGTGCCCTTACCTGAGTGTCAATGTATTTACCAAGTTCGGCAAAATCCACAACCCACTGAAACCTCTTTTTAAGCAACTCACCCCTCAGGCCGTATATGCTTCCGTAAAGCTCGATGTTTTCTCTCACCGTGAGGTCACCATAAAGAGAAAAGACCTGCGACATGTACCCAATTCTGTGTTTAAGCTCAGCTGAGGCAGGTTTTAGCCCTGAAAGCTCAACCCTTCCCTCATCTGCCCTTAAAAGCCCTACCATGCACTTTATCAAAGTGGTCTTGCCTGCACCGTTAGGGCCAAGGAGGCCGAATATCTCTCCACCTTTTATCTCAAGGCTCACACCGTCAACCGCCCTGAACCCATCAAAGCTCTTCGTTACACCTTCAAGCAAGATGCCCTTACTGCCCTGAAACGCCTTTGACTCTGGTGGCAGGGTAAGAGAAAAGGGCCTTTCCCTTCCACCGGAAAGCAGATCAAAGAATGCATCCTCAAGGCCCTGCTCTTTCTTCATCAGCTCCTCGGGATGCCCACTATAAAGGGCCTCTCCACTGTGAAGAAAAAGTATCGAATGGCACCTTTCTGCCTCGTCCATATAGGAGGTGGCATAAAGTACGGTGTTATCTCCGTCAGAAATGTACTCATTAAGGATGTCCCAGAGCTGCCGTCTTGAGAGGGGGTCTATGCCTGTGGTGGGTTCGTCAAGTATAAGCAACTCGGGCATGGAGATAAGGGAGCAGCAGATGCCGAGTTTTTGTTTCATCCCGCCTGATAGGTTTCTTGCAAGTCTCCTTCTGAAGGGCTTAAGCCCTGTTGCCTCAAGGAGACGCTCCTTCCGGGCTGTTTTCTGCTCATAGGAGACTGCCTTTAGGGCGGAAAAGAACTCGATGTTTTCCTCCACCGTAAGCTCCATGTAAAGGTTCTGTCCGATGCCCTGTGGCATGAAGCTAAGGGATGATTTTACTGCCTCAGGGTCGTCCCTGAGCTCTCTGCCCCTGTAAAGGACGCTGCCCTTGTAAGGCATAATGCCGGCACATATCTTGACAAGGGTGCTCTTGCCTGCACCGTCAGGTCCGATAATCCCGGTAATCTCAGATGTCCTGACATCAAAGTCTATGCCCTTTAAGGCCTGTGTCTTTCTGAAGCTTTTTGAAAGCCCCCTGAGTTTAAGAAAAACCCCCTGCATATGGGTTTTATAGGAGATGACTCATCTCAGTCTCTGTTATCAAAATCAATCTCCACATCCACGGGCATTCCTTTCTTGAGAACCTTTGATACATCTCTGTCAAAGCATACCTTTGTGGCAAATACCTGTTTGACCCTTTCTGTTTTCGACTGAACCTCCTTTGGTGTAAACTCGGCACGGTCCGAGATATAACAGACCCTGCCCTTTACTGGCTGCTCAGGGTAGGCATCGGTGATAACCCTTACCTCTGTGCCCACCCTTACCCTTCCAAGAAACCTCTCGGGAAGGTAGGTCTTCACGTAGATGGATTCAGGAACTATCATGACCCCTATCACCCCACCTGCACCGATTACCTCTCCAGGCTCTGAGACCTTTCTTAAAACAACACCATGGGCAGGAGCCCTGACCTCTGTGTAGCCAAGCTTAATCTGAGCCTGTTTAAGCCTTTCCTGAAGAGACCGGAGTTCTGATTTAATGGAATTGATGGAATGAAGTTTTATATCAATCCTCTGTTTTTCCACCTCAGCCTCCTGAAGGCCAATCTCCGCCTTCCGAAGCATCTCCTCTGAGGCCCTGAGTTCATCTTCGGCTAAACGATAGGCAAGCTTTATGTCCTCAAGTCTGTCCTTTGGAAAGACACCCTTTCTCGAAAGACTGCTGTATCGCTCATATCTGCTTTTTTGCCTTTCAAACCTGGCCCTTGCCTGAGAGTGTCTTAAACGGGCTATCTCAAGGGCAGCCTTTGCACGATTGATTCCCTTTTCTATCTTATCTCTCAGATAATGGACAGCCCTCTGTTCTGCCTTTAACTTAGCCCTGAGGCTACCTATTCTTCCCTTTAACTGTTCAACAAGGGTGGCCAGCTCTCTTTGGTCAAGCCTTGCAATGAGCTGCCCCTTCCTGACCTCCATACCATCGCTTATTAATACATCGGTAAGCCTTCCCGGGATTCGTGGCGATAGCACTATCTCATCAGCCTCAACCCTGCCGCTTATGACAATGCCCTTTTCATGCCTTCCCCTGAAAACCCCCGAGGTATAAAGCACCACAACTATAACTGCTGAAACGAGCAGGACGGCAAAGAATATCCCTCTTTTCATACATGAATTATACTAAAAAACGAACTTTTCTGCTTATGAGGATTCACTACTTAAATCACTGCCAGGAACTTTTTGTGCATTAAAGGAATCAACCTACTCATACACGGGCTGTTTTGGGTATAATTATATAGCTCATCGCAGCCAGGGTAGCTCAGTCGGTAGAGCAGCTGATTCGTAATCAGCAGGTCGTGGGTTCGAGTCCCATCCCTGGCTCCAAATAAAATCAACGAACACATCATTCCTCCACTGTTGATACCTAACCAGATACCCTTTAAATGCTGCCCTATTGCATACGGCTGCATAGAGCATTTAAACTATCTGAAAATGAAAACCCTGCAGCAAGACCTCAGGACATCCTCGATTGCGAAGCTCCCCGACTGTCGGGTTTACCAAAAAGTCATAGACTTTTTGGGGTGGCGGTGTCGGGGCTTTCGGCAAGGGTCATCGTAAATAAGTTTTATTTCATGCATGTTATAGATCATGTTTTGGCGTTTAATTGAAAGCGGTAAAGAGGATGCCTACATGAACATGGCCATTGACGAGGCTATAGCCTCAAGTGTGCTTGAGGGGGCATCTCCTCCTACATTAAGGTTTTATGGATGGAAGACACCTTCCATTACCATTGGTGCCTTTCAGAGGCTCTCCGATATAAACATGGACTACTGCAGAGATATGGGTATCCCCATTGTCCGAAGACCCACCGGTGGAAGGGCAATACTTCACGGCAATGACCTCACCTATAGCTTTTCATCCCCAAACACCGCACCCTTTTTCTCTGAAGGGCTTTTAAAGTCATACTCATACATAAGTGAGGCATTCCTCAGGGGATTTAGAGAGATGGGAATCTCTGTTCAGTTAAAGAGCCGAAGGGAAAGGGGACGGGTGCTTACTGGTTCGGCCCTCTGTTTTCAATCGGTATCCTATGGAGAGATAACCCTTAACGGGAAAAAACTGTTAGGCTCTGCTCAAAAACGGTGGAAAAGGGGCTTTCTCCAGCAGGGCTCACTCCTTTTAAAAACCAACTCTGAAGAGATGCAGAGGGTCTTTAACAGGGCAACCCGTGACAGTATCCTCTCAACCATGACAGGACTGCTTGATGTTTACCCTGAAATAGACCTGAAAACACTAAAAGAGGCAATCATAAAGGGATTTAAAGAGGTCTTTAATGCAGAGTTTAAGTATTCGTCATTGACCACTGATGAACGGAGCCTTGCAGAAAAACTCTGCAGGGAAAAATACGCAAGGTCTGAATGGCTTAAGTACAGGGTGTAGAATAGTTATTAGTGTTGAGTGTTGAGTTTTGAGTGTTAATTTAAGACCTTAACTTATAACTCTAAACTCATCACTCAACACTCCTCACTCCCTATCCCCTACACCCTAAATAATAACTCACCAGTGCACTTATGAACCAAAGGCCGACTGCAGCACCTGCGAGGTAACTTACGAACTGAAAGGGGATTGAAAGGAAAAATCCAAAGGGCGTAAGCTTAAAGGAAAGGCCAAGGCCCGTAACCACTATGTTAATGACAATGTAAAGGATGCCTGTAAGTATAAAAAACCCCACTGCCCCACCCTTTTTGGTCGTAAAGTTTATCGTCCTTCTCATGGCCTCCATTGTCCCTTCGTTGTTAACCGCAATCTCTATCAGCCCATAAAAGGTAACGCTCAAAAGCCAGATTAGTAATGAGACAAGCACTACTGCACCAACCACTGTTGAAAAAATCCCCACAAAATAGGAAAGGGCTGCTGAATATGCCTTAAGGTACTGCGTGAGATTCTTGATGAAAAACCCTGCCACAACTAAACAGAGCACCACCAGTAAACAGAGCCCCCCTGTCAGGGCCGTGTAATTAAGAAAGGGAAAGAAAAGTCTCCTTCCCTCTGAGATGAATCTACCAAGACTGAAGGCTTCATCAGGGTTCTCAGTTGAGTGTACAACCACACCCACGGTTCCAGCCAATACAAAAAGCCCAATACAGACAGCCACCGTCAGGTAAAAAAGCATAAAGACCACCGAGGCAGCAGCAACCCAGGGAATCTGTCTTAGCAATGCCTGATGTGAGTGGATATTGGTAAGCAGCATCGGGCTTATTCCTGCAATCAGAAGCAACCCTGCAACTGGAAGCAGCACAAAGACCACCACGGCTGCACAGTTTGCAAGTGCTACGACCAGGTTTATTACCAGCACAGGCCAGTTTTTAAGGGCTGTCCTCAGTGCCTTTGTTAGGTGCTCAGCTGTACTCATACTCTATCTCTACCCTTTCGTAGACCTCCTCGGGAAGCTCTGTGATAAACCTTGAGGGCTTCAGTATGTTAGAGTAACCGTCGTCGGTGAGGGTGTAGCAGATGTAGAGCTCCTGCATCGCCCTTGTGCAGGCCACATAAAAGAGCCTCCTTTCTTCCTCCACTCCCTCTGTTTGAAGAGCCTTCTTTGATGGAAACCTCCCATCATTTACACCTACCACAAAAACCACCTTCCACTCAAGCCCCTTTGCCTGATGAACCGATGAAAAAACCACTGCCCTTGAAGCCTCCAGGTCACCCTCTTCAGCATAGCTTATGCTTTCAAGGGTAAGGTCGCTAAGGAGCAGTTCCAAGGCATTGTAGGTAGAAGAGCCATCTGAGGTATACCTCTCGGCATACCTCATCAACTGGACGATGTCCTCGTATCTCTGTCCTGCATTGGGATAGGTATTGTAAAGGTAGCCCTCGTAACCATTATCAAGGAAATAGGATATGGCCTCTGCTGGATGCCCCCTGTAATCTATTGCCTTAACACCCTTCATCAAAGAAACAAATACCCTGAAGCTTTCCTGTGCCTTTTTTGTAAGCCCCTTTTTTACCGACTCGAGTGCATCAAGGGGAGAGCTGGTCTTTGATATCTCATCCCAGATCCTTGAGGCTATCACATTTCCAACACCTGGGAGCATCTTGAGTATCCTCTTCCAGCTTAGCTCATCATAGGGGTTGTGAAGAACCTTCAGATAGGCAAGTATGTCCTTTATGTGGGCCTGCTCAAAAAACCTAAGCCCCGACCTTACCTCAAAGGGTATCCCCCTTCGCTGAAACTCCATCTGAAGCTCCATACTCTGGTAATGAGACCTGTAAAGAATGGCTATTTCATTTAACTCCACACCCTCCTTTGAAAGCTCTATCACCCTTGAGGCAACAAAGGAAGCCTGCTCGTAGAGGTCCTGTAGCTCAACCACCATGGGCTTTTCCCCAGAGGGTCTGATTGCCTTTAGTCTTTTTTCAAACTGGTTTTCGTTATGTGCTATGGAGGCATTTGAAAACCTCAGTATCTCAGGGGTTGAGCGATAATTGGTGGTCAACTTAAATATCCTGCAGTCTGGATAACGCTCGGGAAATCCCAGTATGTTTTCTATCCTTGCACCCCTGAAGGAATAGATGGACTGGGCATCGTCACCCACCACCATCAGGTTTCTGTGAGCTGCACCAAGAAGGTCAACCATTTCAGACTGGATAAGGTTTGTGTCCTGATACTCATCAACCAGTATGTGCAAGAATCTCGAGGAGTAAAACTGTCGGAGTTCATCGTGCTCTTTAAAAAGCTCAAGCAGCTTATGAAGCAGGTCATCAAAGTCCATCATGTTAAGGGTGGTCTTCCTCATTGCATAAAGGGAAAAGACCCTCTTTATGTCATCGTAGAACTCCTGAAGGTGGATAAACCTCTGTGCAAAGAGCTCATCAAAGTCCACAAGGGTGTTACGGTGTAACGAAAGTATCTCCGCAAGCACTGCAGGCTTTGGAAAAAGTTTATCCTCAAGCTTTAACTCGGCAAGACAGCTGTCTAACAGCTCCTTCTGGTCTTCCCTGTCAAGTATGGTAAAGCCCTCTTTGTAACCAACCATGGAGGCATGCCTTCTAAGGATAAGGTTTCCGATGTGATGAAAGGTCCCGCCCCATAGCCCGGTGGGTTTTCTGCCAAGAAGCATCTCCACCCTCTGCATCATCTCACGGGCAGCCTTGTTCGTAAAGGTAAGAAGGAGGATTGCACCTGAAGGCACTCCCTGTTCAAGGAGCCTTGCCACCCTGTATGTAACAGTGGTGGTCTTACCAGTGCCAGCGCCTGCAAGCACGAGCATTGGTCCTCCAGGGCAGAAGACAACCTCAAGCTGCTCTGGATTAAGGACCTTATCGTACTGTATTTTTCCGTCGGTCAGGTAGGGCTGTATTCGGAGGCGTTTCAAGGATGCTCACTCCAGCGGTTATTGGGTAATCTCATTTGGAACCATGTGTCTTATTATTCTTCCTTCAACCATGTATATCACCATCTCGGCAATATTGGTTGCGTGGTCTGCAATCCTCTCAAGGTACTTTGAGACATAGCTTATCTTCATCGCACGGGATACGGTGGATGGGTCCTGGGTCATGATAAACATAAGCTCCTTAAGCACCATCTCGTTCAGGTCATCCACCTCGTCATCTCTCATTATCACATCCATGGCAAGTCTCTTGTCCTCGTTTACGAAGGCGTCTATGGAGTCTCGCACCATTCCCTGTGCTACCTCCCTCATTCGGGGTATGTCTATGTATGGTTTAAGCAGGGGTTCTTCGTTAAGCTCAAGTGCCCGTTCAGCAATGTTTACTGCATTGTCTGCAATCCGTTCAAGGTCAGTGGTGATCTTCATGGCAGTTGTGATAAATCTTAAGTCCTTGCCCATTGGCTGTTTAAGGGCAAGAAGCCTTACGCATTCCTCGTCTATCTTTACATCGTAGGTATTTACGATTCTGTCGTCCCTGATTACCTTCTCTGCAAGGTCTGAGTCCCTTTCAGTAAGTGCCCTTACGGAGTCCTTTATGGAGCGTTCCACATGGGAGGCCATCTTGAGGAGCATCTCCTTTAGATTTTCCAGCTCTTCCATCCTGACGGGCACTAACCAAACCTCCCTGTTATGTAATCCTCAGTTAACTTCTGCGAGGGGCTCGTGAATATCTTATCAGTTCTGTCAAATTCAATCAACTCACCAAGCATCAGAAATCCCGTCCAGTCTGATATGCGGGCTGCCTGCTGCATGTTGTGGGTAACTATTATGATGGTGACCTCCCTTTTAAGCTCCACCGCAAGCTCCTCTATCTTTGCAGTTGAGATGGGGTCAAGTGCGGATGTGGGCTCGTCAAACAAAAGCACCTCGGGCTCAACGGCAAGTGCCCTTGCTATGACGAGACGCTGCTGTTGTCCACCAGATAGTGAATAGGCAGGCTCGTTGAGTTTGTCCTTTACCTCATCCCAGAGTGCTGCATGTCTTAGCGCTCTCTCCACCCGTTCAGAAAGCTCGGTGCGTCGTTTTATCCCCCTCAGTTTCAGGCCGTAGGCGATGTTGTCAAAGATGCTCATTGGAAAGGGAGTTGGTTTCTGGAAGACCATGCCTATACGGCTTCTGAGGTCAATCAGGTCTATGTCAGGAGAAAGTATGTTTTTACCCTCAAAGATTATCTCTCCTTCGTAACGATTTCCAGGATACAGGTCGTGCATACGGTTAAAGCACCTTAGAAGGGTGGTCTTTCCGCAGCCTGAAGGCCCAATAAGGGCTGTTACGCTGTGACGGTAAACAGGCAGGTTGATGTTCTTCAGTGCATGGACACTGCCGTAGTAGAAATTAAGTCCCCTTACCTCAAGCTCCTTATCTTGCACTTCCACCAAACCTCCACTTTAATATTAACCTTCCAAGGATGGTTATGAAAAGCACAAAGAGGGTGATGATCAGAGATGCAGCCCATGCCTGGGTGTGCCAGTCCTCGTAGGGGCCCATGGCATACTGAAAGATGGTAACCGTCAGAGAGGATACAGGCTCGTTCATGTTCCAGGTAAAAAAGGAGTTGTTAAAGGAGGTAAAAAGAAGCGGTGCGGTCTCACCTGCCACACGTGCAATGGAAAGGAGCACGCCTGTCAGGATTCCTGTTGAAGCACCACGGTAAACCACCTGAAGGATAACCTTATAATAGGGTGCACCAAGTGCAAAGGCAGCCTCCCTCAAAGTCCAGGGCACCATACCGAGCATATCCTCGGTGGTCCTTAAGACAACGGGTATCATGATTATTGCAAGTGCCACCGCACCTGCCCATCCGTTGAAGTGTCCAAGGGGTTTTACCATAAGGGCATACACGAAGGTTCCAACCACTATGCTTGGCACGCTGACCATTATGTCTGAGACAATGCTTATTACCCTGCTTATCCTTCTTCCCCTTGCATACTCAGCAAGGAAGGTCCCACCAAGCACGCCAAGGGGCACACCTATCAGGGTGGCAAAAAGAGTTATCATTAACTGTCCAACGAAGGCATTTCTGAGCCCCCCTCCCTGAATGCCCGGTGGTGCAGGGTCTTCAAGGAAGAGACTCAGGTTAATCCCCCTTATCCCGTTTATCAGTACATCCAAGAGTATGAAGACCAGCCAGAAAAGCCCTGTCAGCGCTGCAAGACTGCTCAGGGCGAGGGCAATATTGTTCATAAGCCTTCGTCTTGATTCTACGGTCATCTGCTTTGTCTCCTTTCTGCCCTTAAAAGGAAAAACTTTGCTGCTGCAAGGGTTATAAAGCTAAGCACAAAAAGCACAAGGGCAAGGTAGTAAAGAGAAGAAAGGTAGATGTCCGTGTCTGCCTCGGTAAACTCGTTTGCAAGGCTTACCGTGATCGTGGCTGCTGCATCAAACAGGGAGTGGGGAAGTTCGTGGTTGTTTCCAAGCACAAAGGCCACTGCCATGGTCTCACCAATTGCCCTGCCAAGGGAAAGCACCACACCTCCAAAGACTCCAAGCTTTGAGTAGGGAAGCACTATGTCCTTTACTACCTCCCACTTCGTTGCACCTACTCCGTAGGCAGACTCCTTTACAATCTCAGGGGTAAGCCTGAAGGAGTCCCTTGCAACCGAGGCAGTAAAGGGGATGATCATGATGCTTAAGATCAGGCTTGCCGTAAAGAGGTCTATCCCCATTGGGGTGCCCTGAAAGAGTGCCCCAACGAGGGGAAGCCGGCCAACTGTTTCCTGAAGAAAGGGCTCTATGTACTGCTCCATAATGGGTGCAAGCGTAAAAAGCCCCCACATCCCATATATTATGCTTGGTATGGCAGCAAGAAGCTCTATGGCAGTTCCAATTGGACCCTTAAGAAAGTCAGGTGCTATCTCTGTTATAAATATTGCAATACCTATGGCAATGGGGATTGCAAAGAGGAGTGAAAGAAAGGTGGTTACCAGGGTGCCGGTCAGCGTGCTTAAGGCACCAAAGACCTCTGCCACAGGGTCCCACTCTGAGGTGGTTATAAACCTGAGGATTCCAAACCTATGGATGGCAGGGAGACTTTCCTTTAAAAGGGCAATAAATATCCCTGCAATCAGCACCACCACCACAAAAGATGCCATAGCAGTAAGGGTGCCAAACAAAAGGTCAACAGGACTTTTCCTTAACCCCTTTATCATCTACTAAACACTCAACACTCAACACTCAACACTCTCAATATATTCCCTTTTCCCTCCAGTACTTCCTTATCCTCCTTTTAAGGCTTTCAGGAAGGGGCACATAAACAAGTCTTTTTGCGATCTCATCCCCCTTACGAAAGGCCCAGTCAAAGAACTTAACGGTCTTTAGATTTGAGCTCTTCTTTTCCCTTGCAAGCAGGATAAAGCTCGCACCCGAGATAGGCCATGCATCCTTTCCCGGTGCATCAACAAGCCACAGATAAAAGTGTCTTTCAGGGGAGAAATCTCCAGAGGCTGCGGCAGCCTGAAAGCTCTTAAAACCAGGAGCTACAAACCTTCCAGCCCTGTTTTTAAGAAGCACATAGGAAAGCCTGTTCTGCTTTGCATAGGCAAACTCCACATAACCGATTGAGTATCTTTTCCTCTTAACATAATTTGCCACGCCCTCGTTTCCCTTACCACCGATACCAGCAGGCCACCTTACTGCCTTTCCTGCCCCGACATGCTTCTTCCACTCAGGGCATACTGCTGAGAGATAGGTGGTAAAGATTGCAGTGGTTCCAGAGCCGTCTGAGCGGTGGACAACGGTTATTCTTTTGTCAGGAAGTCTCAGTGCTGGATTAAGTGCCTTTATCCTTTCGTCAGCCCAGGAGGTTATCCTTCCAAGGAATATGCCACATAGTGTGCTTCCATCAAGCCTCAACTTACCAGCCCTTATGCCCCTTATGTTTACCACAGGCACCACACCACCAATTATTGCAGGAAACTGGTAGAGTCTCTTCTTTTCAAGCTCCTCGGGGCTTACAGGTGCGTCGGAGGCACCAAAGTCCACGGTGCGGTTTGAAATCTGCCTTACCCCTCCACCTGAACCAATGGACTGGTAATTAAGCCTTATGCCTGTCTCCTTTTTGTACTGCCATGCCCAGGCAGCGTACACTGGATATGGAAAGGTTGCACCTGCTCCGTTTATGGTCTCAGAGGAAAGGGAAACACCAGCCATTACAAATAAGAAAGCCATCAAGAAAGCAATAACACTTAATATCCTTTTCATAAAAACCTCCCGATGATTTAGGGGGTAGTTATTAGTTTTGAGTGTTTAGTTTTGAGTGTTTAGTTAAAAATCTTAACTCATCACTCAACACTCATCACTAAACACTAAACACTCAACACTCCCTATCTCCTAAATTATACCTTCTTCCCCATTACACAACTATTAAGCTTTTGTTACATTTTTGTTACAATTGGAAATTCGTAAATTCATCCTGCTATAATGTCTCAAAATCCTTTGACAGGGGGACTGAGTATGAAATTCTTCCCCAAAAAACTTGACTTCTTTGAACTCTTTGACAATGCATCAAAAAACCTTATCAAGTCTGCTGAGCAGTTAAGGGAACTCTTTTCAAAGTTTGACAACATCGAGACCAGGGTAAAGGAGATCCATGCCCTTGAGCACGAAGGAGACCTTCTGACCCACGAGGCCATAAGGATGCTCAACCAGACCTTTTTAACGCCCATTGACCGTGAAGACATCCACGCACTTGCCTGCAGGCTTGACGACATATTAGACCTGATATGGGCATCGGCTGACAGGTTTTTGCTTTTCAAGATTGACAGGAAGGTAGAAGGTGCCGAGGAGCTTGCCCAGTCACTGGTTGACAACGCAAACACCATACACAGGGCCGTAACCGAACTGAAGAACAAGAAGTACTCCTTTGTCCACGACCTCTGCATCGAGATAAACAGGCTTGAAAACGAGGCAGACCGTATCTTTCGAAAAGCCATTGGAAACCTCTTTGAAAACATAAAAGACCCCATACTTATCATTAAGTGGAAGGAGATACTGGAGCACCTTGAAAATGCAACCGACCGATGTGAGGATGTGGCAAACATCCTTGAGGGTATCGTGCTGAAGAATGCCTGAGATAATACTTTTTACCATAGTTCTTGCAGTACTTTTTGACATCAGTAATGGCTGGAACGACTCTGCCAACGCAATAGCAACCGTAGTATCCACAAGGGTCCTTTCACCCCTTAAGGCCCTCACACTTGCAGCCACAATGAATGTCCTGGGAGCTCTGTTTTCCACAGCAGTGGCAAAAACCATAGGTAAAGGAATAGTAAACCCCGCAGGAATCACGGAAATAGTCGTAGCCAGTGCACTAATTGCAGGCTTTCTCTGGAACTCGGCAATGACGATTATAGGTCTTCCTGTCAGTGCATCCCATGCCCTTATAGGTAGCCTGATGGGAGCTGCCATGGCCCATGCAGGAGTTGATGTGCTTAACTTCAGGGGGCTTACGAAGATATTTACCGCCCTTCTTACCTCTCCCATAATCGGTGCCTTTCTTGGATACTATTTTATGAAACTGATACTCTATCTCTTTGGACGGTTTCCTCCTTCTTTGATAAACCGATACTTTGGAAGGCTGCAACTGCTTTCGTCTTCTTTCATGGCCTTCAGTCACGGCTCAAACGACGCACAGAAGGTGATGGGTATCATCACGCTTTCCCTTTACAGTGGAGGGCTTATAAAGTCAGTTGAGGTTCCACTCTGGGTGATACTGCTTTGTGCAGGGGCAATGGGGGTTGGCACTGCCATTGGTGGCTGGAGGGTTATCAAGACCCTTGGGGTAAACATGCTCAAACTTGAGCCTGTTCACGGCTTTGCGGCTGAGACAGCCTCCACTGCTATCATACTTGGGGCATCTCACATTGGTCTTCCTGTAAGCACCACCCATGTCATCTCGTCCTCTATCGTGGGAGTGGGAGCAACTAAGAGGCTTTCTGCCGTTAGATGGGGGATTGCAGGAAAGATCGTTATGGCCTGGATATTTACCCTTCCTGCCTGTATAGCACTTGCCTATCTGGTAGAGTTAATCCTTGGAAGCCTTCTCTAAAAGCTCCCTTTCTTTCAAAAAGGCCTCACCATGCACAATGCCTGATGCCCCTGCATCACTTCCTGTGTTTATCATGATGCCAAGCCTGTAAGCCTCTTTTACCATCTCCAGGTGCTTCCTTACCACTGCCCTGTAAAATTGAGCCTCTTCAGAAGATACCCTTTCAGCAAGGCTTAAAAGTGCGCATGCAGTTGGTGTCCAGGAGACCCGAGCCTCCTTCATCATCTCAAGTGCCCTTCGGGACATAAAAAATCCATGCTCTATTGAGGAAACCCCTGCCTCTATGGCCTCAATTATCCTGTGCTCAGAGTTTACATGACAGTGTACTCTCAAACCAAAGGACTCTGCCACCTGAACGATTAAAGATAGCTCCTCTCTGAGAAAGCCCCCCTTTGTTACATAGCCTTCTTTATTGTAAGAAACCACACCTGAATGTACTACCTTTATAAAGTCTACCCCCCTTTCGTAAAGCTCCCTTATCATCAGGGGTATCTGCTGTGGCCCATTTACTGGCCTTCCTATAAAGCCCCCATAACCACCTGCCTTGTAAAGGGCATAACCACAGGTCTTAAGCGTAATGCCCCGTGTTTCAAGTCCCTCTTTGAACCTAAAGCCAAGCCCCTCTTTTGAGCCCATGTCGTAGAGGGTTTTTATCTCTGCCCTTTCACAGAGTTCTGCTAACCAGTCAAGCTCCTTCAGACTCAGGGGTCTTCCGTCTCTGAAGAGGTGTATGTGATGGTCAGTATGGCTTGCCTTATTCATTTACGAATATGTTTACCCTCGTGCCCCTTTCAGGGCTGCTTTTAATCTCAAGCTGCCAGCCGTGAGCCTGAACGAGATGCTTTACAATGGCAAGGCCAAGCCCTGTGCCACCAAGGGCCCTTGACCTTGAGGGGTCAACCCTGAAGAATCTCTCTCCAAGCCTGGGGATGTATTTTTCGGGTATACCAATTCCTGTGTCCTCCACAAAGAGGATGCCCTGTCCTTCCTGTCTTATGGCACCGATGGTAATGCAACCCTGCTCAGTGAATTTTATGGCATTGTCTATCAGATTGGAAAAGATCTGTTTTAGTCTAAGGGGGTCTGCCCTTACTGTGGTGAAATCACTTTTCAGGGAGACTTTGAGGCTTAGTCCCTTTTTCTCTGCCTCCTTCTGGAACTCCCCTTTCAGTTCAGAAAAGAACTGCTCAAGCTCCACCTCGGTCTTTTCTATCTGCACCACCCCTGACTCAATGGCTGAAAGCTGTATCAGGTCCTGAACCAGCCGCTCCATCCTCAGGGTGTTTTTGTGGATTATCCCCAGGAACTCGTAAGCCTCATCGCTTTTCAAGTCAGGCTCCTTCATCAGGGTCTCCACATAGCCTCTAATGGTTGTGATAGGGGTTTTTAGCTCGTGGGATACATTGGCGATAAAGTCCCTCTTTACCCGTTCAAGCTCCCTCCGCTCGGTTATATCCCTGAAGATGACCATGATGTTTGTCTTTCCCTCAATCTTTACTGGATAGACCGTTGCCCTGAATATCCGCCCTGTCTCATCCATCAGGATATCACCTCTGTGGGTGTAGCCCTTCCTTCTGGCACTGTCTATAAGGTCTATGAGCACTGAGTCTCTCAGGGCCTCGCTATACCTTCTACCGATTACATCCTCCTCACGGAGACTGAACTCCTGTAAAAAGGTATCGTTTACTATCTCCACGCGGTTTTCTTCGTCAATCAGGAAGACACCATCGGAAAGGCCCTTAAGAAGGCTCTGCCACCTTACCCTCTCTTTTTCAAGCTCCCCTATCCTGCTTGAGATAATCTCGGAAAGCTCGTTTAATTTATTTACCACCCTGCTCAGCCTACCCCTTGGTTTAAGAAAGATCCTCTTTCCAAAGTCTCCAACCATGCAGGCATTGATAACCTCTTCAAGCTCCCCGGACAATCTCTTTATGCCATGCTCTCTGAGGATTATATAAAGTAGAAGAAGGACTAAGAGGAAGATCAAAAGGCTCACGAGCCCTCTCCTGAAAAGAAATACCCAAGCCCCCTTTTTGTAAGGATGTAAACAGGTCTTGAGGGGTCAGGCTCTATCTTCTCTCTTAAACGCCTTATGTGGACATCCACTGTCCTTGGCTCAACAAAGACCTCATCTCCCCAGACCTCATCAAGGAGTCGCTCACGGGAAAAGACCTTACCAGGCTTTGAGGCAAGGACGCCTAAAAGCTTAAACTCCTTTGCACCAAGCTCTATTACCTCAGTGCCTCTTTTGACCTGATAGCTCTCAAGATCAATCAAAAGCTCACCTCTTCGGATAATGCCCGTGTCTTTTTGCACTGATTCAGCGGTCCTTCTTAAGACAGCCCTTACCCTTGCAATAAGCTCTCTCAGGCTGAAGGGCTTTGTGACATAATCGTCAGCACCAAGCTCAAGCCCGAGCACCCTGTCAACCTCTTCAGACCTTGCAGTAAGCATGATAACAGGGACAGAGCTTATCTCCTTGTC
>WFMM01000077.1 GCA_015484595.1 Nitrospirota bacterium
AGGTTATACCCCGGGATATGGGGACGGGCTGAAGGCCAGCCCGGTGTGGGTAACCCACGAGTGGAACCGCCACTCATGGCTACCACGCACCGAATCCCTGAGATACCTGTCTCAGGTTCTTCAGGCAGCATAGCCTGGGGAATCCCACGGCTTTAGTCGTGTGGAGAGGTCAACGAGGTATACCACAGGTATCTTAAAGGCGTAAGTCCATACGCCGTGGTCTGGATTGAACACTATACACCTGAATACTATCAGTACCGTAAAGAGACGGCCACCGCCACAAATAAAGAGCATGGCTGTTTTGCTGTGGTAAAGCTAATATGGGATAAAGCCCATAAAAGATATATATCTCCATCCTGGAGTCCAATCAGCAAAAAGCAGGTGGACGATTTGTTAAGGGGGTAAATCAGATGCCACTATCCATAGACGACATCAAAAAGATATTAATAAAAAACATATACCGAACTGACTACCTCGCTCCACAGCTTGGAAGTGCGGTTAAGCAGGCAATAGTGGACCAGATATTCTCAAGGACGGTTCTCGTGGGGAAGGAAAGTGTCCGATTAAGCTTTTCTGACCTGAGCAAGCTCACCGGTATATCTACGGTAACAATCAGCCGTGCGATGAAAGACCTTATAAAGCAGGGAGTGGTCAGAATTGTGAGTGAATACAAACCAAAGGTGGCGAATGAGTATTCCCTGAACATACCGGAAAACCTGTCAGGTTGGATGTCAATCCAGAGAGACCCCTACATTGTATTCCGTGATATTACCGAAACTGAAGAGAAAAGTTATCAGGAAGTGGAACTCACCGAGGAAGGCCAGGCCATAGTAAACAGCATTAAGGACAGCATGACCCAGGTTGAAAAAGAGCTGTACAAGAAAAGAGCAAGGGATGAACTGTCAATAGAGGGAAAGCCTCCCACTGAGGCCAACATAGACAAAAAAATCACCGAAATAATCATAAGGGGGTTCAGTGATGACAAAAAAGAAAGGTACATTAAAAGAGTATAATTTTTCCGAAGGGGTGATGATAAAAGACATCATCTTTGCCGTACTCTTTGCGGTTGGCAAGGTTTCTCTCCACGACCTGTGCGAAAAGCTCAACATAACAACTTCAGAGGCGTGGTTTCACATAAAAGAGCTCGAAAAGTCCCTTAAAGAGACACCTTTTGTCCTTCTTTATGCAGATGACAACTTCAGGCTTGCCACAAGGCCAGAATACAGCCCATACATAAGCAAATTTCGCTCCGTAAAGCAGAATCTTTCCAGTGAGGCTCTGGAAACCCTTGCCATAATCATCTACAAACAGCCATGCACGAAAGCTGAAATTGAAGAGATAAGAGGCGTTGACTGTGAAAAGACCATTTCTACCCTTATCAGGGCAGGATTGATTAGGGCCATAGGCAACATAAAGAAGCCAGGCAGTCCGGTGATGTATACAATCACGGACAACTGCCTGTTTGCCCTGGGAGTTAAGTCATATCAGGAGCTTTTAAACATAGTTAAGGCAAAAAAGGATGAGATTTAAGCAGGTTATTGGGGTATTAATCAAACGCATCTGGGGCCCTCCTTGAGGCAGGTTTTAATATCAGGTTGACAACTTTGTTAAAAATCATTTCAAGACCTTGAGGGTTAATTGATTGTGCATTTTGCACAAAATCTATGCAAAAATGGGCTTGATTTTTTAAAATTAAATCCAATCTAAAAACGAAAGGAGGTCTTATGAACAAAGCAGAGCTTATTGAGAAGGTCGTCAAAGCAACAGGAGTGTCAAAGTCGGATGTCACCAAAACGATTAATGCCACCCTGGAGACCATCACCAAGACCTTAAAGAAGGGTGAGAAGGTGACCTTTGTTGGGTTCGGCACTTTCAGCGTGGTCAAAGCCAAGGCAAGGAAGGGCAGAAATCCGAGAACTGGAGAGATTATAAAGATTAGAGCTAAAAAGACGCCCAGGTTCAGAGCCGGTGCCAGATTAAAAGAAGTGATAGCAGGAAAGAGAAAAAAGTAGGCTTAACGCAGCCAGACTCTATAAATTAAAAAAGGGAGCCGAGAATTAGCCTTCGGCTCCCTTTTTATTCTAACCCTCCACAAAAGCCAGCACGTCAACCGGCTTTGTGAGAGGCTTTCTCAGGAGAAGCTTCATGAACTCCTCCCAAGAGAGCAGATATTCTCTGTTTTCAAGTCTGCATTTAACCATCCTTAACCTCCCTTTAGGGTTGTTTTGCCTGCTTCTGCAGGGCCTAAGTAAACACCCGGATTACTTCCAGATGCTTATTTAGACCCTGCAGAGCAGTCCCCTTAAAGGGAGGAGAGAGGGAAGATGACTTCCCTCTCGGAAGGCTGCTTGATTATATCAGCAAACCCAATTATGGGACTCACTAAGAGCAAACTCCTTTAATATGATCATTTACAAGAGCCGCTCTATAACTAAGCGTATCTTCGTCAAAGGCTTCTTCATTTTTTATCTGTCTCACC
>WFMM01000078.1 GCA_015484595.1 Nitrospirota bacterium
CCCTTCCCTTTACTGACTATCATGCTTTCAGAGGACTTGCTCATGTAACCTCTGGTGAGAATACTGACTGAAAAGCCCCTCTTTACTGCCTCTCTGGCAATCTCAATGGTAAGCGGAGTCTTTCCTGTGCCACCAACCGTGAGATTCCCCACGCTGATAGTCCTGCCTTCAAGCCTCTTTCTCTTTGAAAGGCCGTATCTTCGATGAAGGGTGTATCCTAAGAGGTAGAGGTAGTCAAAAATTTTCATAACAATAAAAATCCTTTTCGTATATAATAGTTTATGGTAAAGAGGTTCAGAGTGTGAACGGTTTTAACGCACGCATTCAGATAAGCCCCGGTAACATCAAGATATATCATAACCTACAGGTGATGCTATGCACAACATAGAGGAGTTTATAAGACAGCCCCGTATTGCCTATTTCTCCATGGAAATAGGCATTAAAAGCGACATCCCCACCTACAGTGGTGGCCTTGGGGTGCTGGCAGGAGATACCATTAGGTCAGCAGCAGACCTTGAGCTTCCAGTTGTTGGGGTGACAATCCTTACGAAAAAGGGATACTTTCGTCAGGAAATAGACGAAGAGGGTAACCAGATTGAACTGCCCGATGAGTGGGACCCCTCTGAGTACATGACACTTCTGCCTCAAAGGATAAGCGTGTTTATTGAGGAGCGGGAGGTTCTGGTGGGGGCCTGGCTTTATGTGGTGGAAAGCATCACAGGCGGACGGGTGCCGATACTGTTTCTTGACACTGATTTTGAGGAAAACCATGAGCAAGACAGGGGCATCACTCACTTTCTATACGGAGGAGACCCTGAGTACAGACTGAAACAGGAGATAGTGCTTGGCATCGGCGGGGTAAGGATGCTTGATAGAGTGGGATTTGAGATAAAGAAGTATCACATGAACGAGGGGCATTCAAGCTTTCTAACGCTGGAGCTCCTTAAAAGATACAAAAGGGATATCGAGGAGGTCTGGGACGAAAAACTCGTCTGGGATGCTGACAGGGTGCGAAGCCTCTGTGTTTTTACCACCCATACCCCTGTAGAGGCAGGTCACGACAGGTTCTCCTATGACCTGGTAAAAAAGGTGCTCTGCGACATAGTGCCCATAGAGGTATTAAAGGAGTTTGCCGGTGAAGACATGCTAAACATGACCCTTCTTGCACTTAACCTGAGCGACTATGTAAACGGAGTGGCAAAGATGCACAGAGAGGTCTCAAAGAACATGTTTCCTGGCTACGAGATTCATGCAATCACAAACGGAATCCACACATACACCTGGACACACCCACAGTTCAGAGCCCTCTTTGACCGATACCTCCCTGGCTGGGCAAACGAACCAGAGATATTCGTAAGGGTCGGGAAGATCCCTGACGAGGAGATATGGGCAACCCACATGGCTGCAAAGAAAGAGCTCATTGATTTTATCAATGAGACACTACAGGCAGGGTTTAGCTACGAGATGCTGACCATTGGTTTTGCAAGAAGGGCAACGGCATATAAACGGGCCGACCTTCTGTTTTCTGACATCCAGCGGCTTCTTTCAATAGGTGAGGGCAAACTCCAGCTTGTTTATGCTGGCAAGGCCCATCCAAAGGACACCCCTGGAAAGGAGTTGATAAAGAGGATACACCAGATTGCAAGGGATTTAAAAGGCAGGATTAACATTGTCTACCTGAAAAACTACAACATGGACCTTGCCCTTAAGATAATAGCTGGCGTTGATATCTGGCTTAACACACCCCAGAAACCTTACGAAGCCTCCGGCACCAGTGGGATGAAGGCTGCCCAGAACGGAGTGATAAACTTCAGCGTGCTCGATGGCTGGTGGATAGAGGGGCACATTGAGGGATACACAGGGTGGTCAATTGGGGGTGAACCTGGTGAGCCATCAGACCCGCAAAAGGAGGCTGAGGACCTTTACAGAAAACTGGAGCAGATTATAATCCCCCTTTACTATGAAAACAGGGAGAAGTGGATAAAGATCATGAAAAACTCAATCGGAATGATTGCCTACTACTTTAATTCCCACCGCATGATGCGCCGCTATGTAACAGAGGCATATATTAGATAGTCCACTGAGAATGAAAGGCACATCTTTAAAAATGTGAAATCATTTTATCAGTTTATTATGTTGTGGGCTATAGGATTGAAAAAGTTCACTAATCAAACTTATAAGGATAGGTTCTTTAGTCTTTATCCTTACAGAACTTGTCATACTGGTAAATAGCATTCATAACAGTTTTTTCCTTGCCAAAAAGTTTATACAGGTGCAGCAATGAGTTATATGCTTTCCTGCATTGTCTGGATTTTATGAGAATAGTTGTTTTTAACAAATTTGGAAGTAGTTCCGTTGATCGCGCATTGGCTGCAAGAGTTGCCTGCGAAAGGGCAAGATTGAGGTCGTTATTGTCCTTTGTTTTAAGCCATTTTCTGTAATAATGAAGTCCGATATGGTAGTTTACAGAGGAAAGCTCCCATTTATTCATACCTGGGTATTTCTTTGTTATATCTAAATATCCCTTAAGTGCCTTAATGAAATACTCATCAGCCTCTTTTGAGTTATTCTTTTTTTCATTAATGTATCCAAGTCGAACGAGGCCTATAAGCCGGTATAAGTCATTTTCAGCTTTATATAAACTTTTTAACCTTCCTTTATTAATTCCATCAACCAATTTTGTATAAAGTTCTTCAGCCTCCTCAGGTTTATGCTCAAGCGATGCAGCAGCATAGTTTACAATTGGGTATGACCATTTATATTCACAGGTCTCAGAGGCTGTCTTCCATAGAGAATACGAATTTTTCCAGATAGAAGATTTTTGATATGTAAAGACGGCCATTATGATTAATAACACTGTTAAGATAGGAATCCAAATTTTCTTTTGCATCTTATAAATTAAATAAACAAGTACAACTGCTAACCCTGGTAGAGAAGCATAGAAAAATCTGTCTGAGCCAGGAAGCTTATAATATATTGATATACTTGCATAGAGTCCGGGAAGTATTAATAACAAAGACCACAATAAAGAAAAAGCAATAATATGCCTTTTTTTAATATAAAAAACAATGGTGGAGATCATTAAAAAGAAAACAAAAGCACCGATAATAACACTTGGTAAACCAATTTGATCAAGCAAACATACACTATAGGGTGTAATAAACTTCCAATAAAAAAGCTTGTAAAAATATAGCGAAAATATTTTGAATGCATAAAGTATCGTGTAAAAAAGGCTGTTTTGAACATGTACAATTCTACTACCTAAGAATAATATTCCAAGAGCTAACAAAATTAATGTTAATAATAAAAAAAGTTGAATTGATTTTATAGAGTCTTTTCTATAGAAGTACCATAAAAGTGGCAACATCAAGGCCATCATAAAACCTGTTTCCTTTGAAAAAATCGAGAATAATGCAAAAACAAAAACCGGAAAAAAGAGTGATTTTCTGCCGGTTTTAAAATAAAGGACCAAACAGTTAAGTGAAATCAATCCAAAAAACAATGCCAATAGATCAAATCTACATGATACCCAGCTTACAACTTCAGTGGTTACAGGATGTATAGAAAACAATAGCGATGAGAAAAAGGCTACATTGATATCCGTTATATTTTTAAATAATAAAAACAATAAAAGCACATTAAAGATATGAATTAAAATGTTAGACAGATGATAACCAGTTGGAGACTTGCCCCATAAGAGGTAATCAATCTGAAGAGAGACCACTCCGATTGGTCTATAAAAGCCCTTTAACCAGGGAATACCACTTCTACTATAGGGGTTCAGGATTTGCTGAGCATCGTTTACAACTTTAAAGTCATCCCAGACGAATGTTGAATGTAAAGTGTGAAAGTAAACAGTTAAAGGTATGATGATTAATAACAGGCTGTAAAGAAAAGTTTTTTTCACTACCTTTACCAGTTACCGGTTTTGTTCCCGTCTTGATCAATGGTTAAGTTTCCAGCAGGGGCATCCGATGAAGGCACAGCTGTTAATAAATAACCTGTACTCGTTATAATTTCAATAGTATATGCATATAATAATGAGCTTCCAGATGCAGCAGATTTGGGTTGAAATGATGGCAGCCAGTTTGTAATTGTGTCTGTACCTGTAGAATCATCGTAGTAGTATTTTTTACCATTACATGAAGCGTCTGGACAGTACTTACCGTTTTCCGAATAGTACTGCTCAAGCAGAAGTCTTAACTGTTGAAGGTTGGTTTTTGCCTCGGATCGTTTGGCTGCTGAAATATATCCATTATAGACTGGTATCGCAATAGCAGCTATTATTCCAACTATTGCAACTACAACAAGAAGTTCAATAAGCGTAATACCTTCTATGTTTTTTCTTTTATTCATTTTCATGATAATATACATCAAAGATCGATTTTATATCAACAAGCTACTCTACAGATACATATAAGCTAAGCCTATTAATAGTTCCGTCACTATCTACCCAGTTACAACTATTGGAAGGGTCTATTACTCTTATCGTAATAATTGTCCCTAATGGGATAGTGTTGAGATTATTAGCTGAGTCTGGTTGAATGTACACTGTTCCATCATTTTTAAATGCTGAAACCTCAAAGGCTGGTCTTGAATGATTCCATGGATTGTATTTTCCGCCTTCATTTAATGTTGCTTCTAAATCATCTATAATAGTATCTCCGGTGCCGTAAATACGCTTTGTAATCTCACCTTTTATTAACCTGAATGCATAATTAGCATTGTATTTTGTTGCATTACACTTTGAAGTCCGTTGATATCCAAGGTAGGCAGGAACTGCAATGGCAAGTAAAATACCAATAATAGCTACGACTATCAGTAGCTCAATGAGTGTAAATCCCTCCTTATTTTTAATTATATTATCCATAGCTTACTCAATTAAGAGCAAGGAGGATTCAAAGGCGGAGAATCCTCCTTGCTCCAATAATAATTATTCTACAGTCACTCTTACAGTTAATTGATTGGCCGTACCATCATCATCTGTCCAACCACATGAGTCGGTAGGATCTTTAACTTGGATAGTTATTACAGTGCCAATAGCCACACTGCTTAAGTCATCAGCAGTATTTGGTTGGATATATACGCTTCCGTCATCAGCTGTTGTATTTACATAAAATGCATTTTTAGTGCCATCCCAAGGATTTTTTCGACCACCTGCGTTAAGGTCTGCATCAAGGTTTGAAGAAACAGTAGTTGTCTCTCCTGCTGATCTTTTAGCAAGCTCATTTTTTATAAACCTGTAAGCAATATCAAGGTTTGACCTGGCAGCATTACACTTTGCCCTCTTCTGATAACCAAGGTATGCCGGGATTGCAATTGCCATGAGGATACCGATGATTGCCACGACGATCAGGAGTTCGATCAGTGTGAAACCTCTCTGGTCTCTTTTCTTCATTTTATTGATTGTCTTGAACATCCTTTTACCTCCTTCTTATGAGTTTTTTCAGAACAATGTTCCGAATAATTGCTTTAAAGATAAAGCTTCGATCTTTCACCTCCTCTCTCGTCTTCAACCTTTGGCATTTAATAGTTATCGTTCATAACTAAAAGAACCTTTAACCTTAAATCCTAAACAAATCCCAGATATCAATTTTCCAAACCTTCTGCGCTACTGCTCTACTTCACTATCTTAACCACAGAGAGCACAGAGATAAAAAATCTAAAATCCTGAATTTTACTTATATTTAAGCAATAACTGTGCCAGTTTTGATACTTTCAAGGCCTTATGATTATCTTGTTGAAAATCAAAGATATTTTTTAATCAGACCATAAATGGTTAGTCCCTGTAGTAAAGCTGATTGACATTTCTTGTCAGTGCCGACAGAAATATGTCACCTCAAAATAGACTGTCCTGCTTTGGGGATTTTTCTCGTCTTGGTAATGTCTCGGTTTTCTCAATCAGATGTTCTGGAAGGTTCAGAAACCTCGATGGTGGGTTGTATTCGGTCCTGCCAAAGAGGGTTCTCCTTTTTGCACAGGTGATAATGACCTCCTCCTTTGCCCTTGTAAGGGCAACATAAAAAAGCCTCCTTTCCTCTTCAATGTTCCAGTCGTCCTTTTTCGTATAGGGCACAACTCCATCTTCGGCACCTGCTATAAAGACCACATCAAACTCAAGCCCCTTTGCTGCATGCATGGTCAGGAGGGTGACCTGTTCAGCCCTGTCCTGAATGAGGTCAGTATCGCTTAGCATCTTAAGCTCATCAATGAATAGCTTTAGTGCCCTGTCTGTGGGGAGATATTCAAAGTTAGAGGCGATGTTTAAAAGCGATTTTTTGAGCTCTGCCGAAAGGTTTGATGAAAGTTCAGGCTCTTTAAGAAGCTCCTTCAGTAGTTCTACAATACCTCGTTCTTCAGTGCTTTCAACATTTTCGATGCGTTCAAGGACTGTCCTCAACAGGGGATACTCTAAGGCCCCTATACCAGTAACCCTGCGGACAGGTATTCCCCTTTCGGTGAGCTTTCTTTCAATCAACGGCATAAGGGCCTTAAGCCTCACGAGCACGGCAAAGGAAGAAAAACTCCTTGAGCCCCCAAAGGTCTCCCCTTTATAAAGGCTGTAATGAGCAGAGCCACCAACCTGTCTTTCTATCACGCTGGCTATGTATTCAGCCTCTCTGAACTGGTCGGGCAGGACGACGAGCTCGGGTCTTTTTGCCCCTTCCCTTAACGGGATGGTCTCTTTTTTCAACCTCTGGCTGTTAGGTTTTATCACCTCCTCTGCCAGGCTGACAATCTCTTTGCTTAAACGATAACTCCTTTTAAGGTTAAATACCTTTGCATCAGGGTATTGTTTCTGAAAGTCAAGTATTATGCCGATACTGGAGCCACGAAAGGAATAGATTGCCTGGTCAGGGTCACCAACGACAAAGAGGTTTCTGCTACCCCTTAAAAAGGCGTTTACAAACCTGTTTGCAGATGGATTGATGTCCTGGTATTCGTCTATTATAAGGTGTAAGCCTGACTGAGGTGATAGAGATTCAATCAGTTCTGCTGAAGCAGTGAGTATGTCGTCTATGTCAATAAGGTCATGCTCTTTAAGGTAACTGTCATAACTACTTAATATCTGAGATAGTTCTCCGTCAGGCTCTTTAAGTGTATTTTTAAAAAAGGATATTTGTTCAATTATTCTTTCTACCCTGCCCTTTATTCCAAGGGCTTTCAATATCTCCCTTTGTTCGTATTCCGAGACAATCTCAGGTGCAGGGCTTAAGGAGTTTCTTAATATCTCAAGCCCGAGCCTGTGAAAGGTGCCAACAAAGGGCATTGGGGATTGCTTTTTTAGGTATGACGAGATACGCTCATAAAGCTCCCGGGCTGCTCGGTTCGTAAAGGTAATGACAAAGATATCCTCTGGACGGGCAAACCCTTTTTCAATCAGATAGACTACCCTTGATGCAATTGTGTGGGTCTTTCCAGTGCCTGGGCCTGCAAGCACGAGGGCAGGGCCATCCACATAGGTTAAAGCCTCTTTTTGTTCTTCGTTCAGCGACACCACGACATCAAAGTATAACAAAGAAAAACTTATTATTGAACTGAAAAAATGTATAATGCTATTCTTATAGTCAATACTGCAACATGAGCATAGGATTCGGGCTGGTGCCTCAAAGGGGCTCTGCCCCTTTTGGAACCCCGATAAGGATTAATAATTTAACCATATAGGGGAGTTTGAGGGGCAGAGCCCCTCAAACTCCCTGGTGAAGGATCTCTGAAAGAGGATAAGTTTAATAAAAACAATAAATAGAGCCTGTTTAACAGGCTCTAACGCCTTAAGGAGGATTATTATGGAGACAAAGATAATCTTGCCAGACCGAGAGATACCAAAGAAGTGGTACAACATAATGGCTGACATGCCAAATCTTCCTGCTCCACCGCTTCATCCTGCAACGAAACAGCCTGTAGGCCCTGATGACCTTTCAGCAATATTCCCCATGGCTCTGATAGAGCAGGAGGTTACCCAGGAGCGGTGGATAGAGATCCCTGAGGAGGTGCTTAAGATTTATACCCTCTGGAGGCCATCTCCAATGTTCAGGGCACATCGCCTTGAGGAGGCCCTTGGCACCCCGGCAAAGATATACTACAAATACGAAGGTGTAAGCCCTGCAGGAAGCCATAAACCAAACACCTCTGTTCCACAGGCTTACTATAACAAGCAAGCAGGGGTTAAAAGGATAGCCACCGAGACAGGTGCAGGCCAGTGGGGCTCTGCAATGGCTCTTGCAGGCAGTCTTTTTGGAATAGATGTAACGGTTTACATGGTCAAGGTCAGTTACAATCAGAAACCCTACAGAAGGATTGCCATGGAGACCTGGGGGGCAACCGTGCATGCAAGCCCTACTGACCTTACAAATGCAGGCAGGAAGATACTTGATGAAGACCCTGACAATCCTGGCAGCCTCGGCATAGCCATATCAGAGGCTGTTGAAGACGCTGCCACTCACGATGACACAAACTATGCCCTTGGCTCTGTGCTAAACCATGTCCTTTTGCACCAGACCGTAATAGGTCTTGAGGCAAAGAAACAGATGGAAATGGTGGGTGATTACCCTGATGTGGTGGTTGGCTGCTGTGGTGGTGGAAGCAATCTGGCAGGGCTCAGTTTTCCCTTTCTGCAGGATAAGATTAATGGTAAAGAGCTAAGGGTGATTGCTGTGGAGCCAGCTTCATGTCCCACGCTCACAAAGGGAGAGTTCCGCTACGACTTCGGTGACACAGCCGGCCTTACCCCTCTTCTTATGATGTACACCCTTGGACACGACTTTGTTCCACCTGGAATTCACGCAGGAGGGCTCCGTTATCATGCTGACGCGCCTCTTGTCTGCCAGCTTTATCACGACGGACTGATGGAGGCAAAGGCATACCCACAGACCGCTGTGTTTAAGGCTGCAGTGCTTTTTGCAAAGTCAGAAGGCATAATCCCTGCACCTGAGAGTTCCCACGCCATCAAAGGTGCAATTGATGAGGCACTGAGATGTAAGGAAGAGGGTAAGGAAGAGACCATACTTTTTAATCTCAGTGGTCATGGCTACCTTGACCTTCAGGCCTACGCTGACTATCTGGAAGGAAAACTTGTGGATTACGAGTATCCAGAGGAGAAGATAAAGGAGGCACTCTCAAGGTTGCCACAAGTGTAAAAGACAGGGGGTAGGGATAAGGGAAAATTCTAAGCACTAATATCTAAATCCTAAACAACGACATAGCACAAAAATGCAGAAGGTTTGGAGTTTGGGAAATTAGGATTTAGGATTTGTTTAGGATTTAGAATTTAGAAATTAGGATTTCCAATTATATCTTAATTTTTTGTTTATTTCAGTTACAGTTTATCCCTACCTTATACACATCACGGGTGACCCTTTTTACCCATTTTATCTTGGCAGTGCGGCAGGGTGGGTCAATACTATGAGAGTAAAGCTGTATCTCCTCGCCCTCTTTTACAGGGTTAAACACATAAAGACACATTCCGGAGCTGCTTATGTTAATTGTTATTCCACGCTGAAGGGCATTTGCACCGTTTTGTGATTCCTTTGAAAGCAGAAAATCTACGGTGGTGATATAGGTATTTCTTGGTGACTTCCGTCTCTCCACCCATTTTAACATCTAAGCCCTCCCTCCATCTCTGGTTTCCTTCTTTGCAATTTCATCCCCTGATATAGAATTTACCTTAATTTTATTGAGACTAATTATATCACAAAAAAAGAAAAAAATGAACAATTTTTTGTTTTTTAACTTTTATTGGCCTGATACCCGTTAAGTATGCTAAAATTTAAGTGTTTCTAAAAAAATCTCAAGTTTTGAGGGGGATTTCTCTGCTTTAAAGATGTTTGACCTCGTTCGGCACATACGATGGCAGGATATAGTAGATATCCTGATAGTGACCTATCTGATATACCGAGTCCTCCTGCTTATTAAGGGCACAAAGGCAATTCAGATGCTCATTGGTATCGGGGTCTTACTGCTTGCCCTGTTACTTTCAGACCTCCTTGAGCTTCACACCATGTACTGGATAATACAGAGCTTCTGGGCACAGGTGGTTCTGGCAATAATAATCATATTCCAGCCCGAGATAAGACGGGCCCTTGCAAGGATGGGTGAAACCCCCTTTTTCACACAGATTGCGCCTGCATCGGAGCTTAAGTCCTTTGATGAAATCGTAAGGGCTGCAGTATCCATGGCAAACAGAAAGATTGGGGGCTTAATCGTGATCGAAAGGGACATCTCTTTAAATGACTATATCGAGATAGGCACCCCCCTTGATTCAAGGGTCTCAAAGGAGATACTGCTTAGCATCTTTCATCCCACATCACCCATACACGATGGTGCTGTCATCATAAGGGGAGAGCGCATTGTGGCTGCTGGTTGCTTTTTGCCTATCACCTTCAGGACAGACCTTGACAAGTCCCTTGGCACACGCCACAGGGCTGCACTTGGTCTTACAGAGGAGACCGATGCAGTGGTGATAATCATTTCCGAAGAGACAGGAATAATTTCCCTTGCATACGACGATAAACTCGAATCACCCGTGGACATGGGAACACTGAGGGACTTTCTAACCGAGATGTTTGCAGAGAAAAGGAGCAAAAAGTGAGAGCAGGAGTTACGAAAAACATGGGGCTAAAAATAGTATCTTTCGTGCTTGCCATACTTCTCTGGTACAACATCTCACAGAAGGGCATGACCGAGATAAGCAAAGATATCTATCTTGAATATGTAAACATCCCCGCAGGTTATGAAATAGTAGATAAAGATGTGGACAAGGTAAATCTCAATATCTATGGCAGTGAACAGATAATAAAAACGCTGAAACAGGGTGACATCAGAGTTGTGGTTGACCTTGAGAACGCAAAAGCAGGAAAACAGGTATTCAAAATAACCAGAGAAAACATAAAGATTCCCTCTGCCCTTACGGTTACAGACATTCAGCCTTCAACGATTTCTGTTGTGTTAGATAAGATAATAAAAAAGAGGCTCCCTGTCAGGGTGAGGTTTACAGGGAATTTCAATCTGCAAAATTACAAAATTAAAGTTTTGCCCCCGGTAGTTGAAGTAGAAGGACCCTCGAGCGTGGTTAAAAAGTTGACCTATCTTGACACAGAACCTATAAAACAAAGTCAGTTAGAATCTGAAAAACCAGTAAAAGTAGTTATAGCTAATAACTATAAAAAACTCTCACTGAATGTTAATAGTGTGGAGGTCTGGATTATACCTAAGAAAAAAACAGTAAGGGAGGGAAGATGAAGCTCTTTGGAACCGATGGAATAAGGGGTAAGGTAAACCAGCATCCCATAACCCCTGAAACAGTGCTTAAGGTTGGAATGGCAGCAGCCAAGATACTAAAGAGGAAGGAAGGTCGCAATACGATCCTGATTGGAAAAGACACCCGAATCTCTGGATACATGATAGAAAGCGCACTTACCGCAGGTATCTGCTCAATGGGGATGAATGTGCTCCTGGTCGGCCCGATTCCCACCCCTGGTGTTGCCTTTCTTACCAGAACCATGCGGCTTGACGCGGGTGTGGTGATATCGGCATCCCACAATCCCTACGACGACAACGGCATCAAGTTCTTTGCAGCCAACGGGTTTAAGCTTCCCGATGAGCTGGAACGGGAGATAGAGAGACTCGTCCTGGTGGATACCCATCTTGCTGACCGGCCTTCTGACCACTCCATTGGCAAGGCCTACCGTCTGGATGATGCCACTGGCAGATACATTGAGTTCATAAAATCAACCATACCAAAGGGAGAAAACCTTGAGGGCATGAAGATAGTGGTTGACTGCGCAAACGGTGCGGCCTACAAAATAAGTCCCACCGTGTTTTCCGAACTTGGTGCCGAGGTGATTGCAATAAATACAGCACCTGATGGCAGAAATATCAATAAAGACTGTGGCTCCACCAATGTAACCCAGCTTAAAGAGGAGGTACTCAGGCACGGAGCCCATGTGGGCATTGCCCACGATGGTGATGCTGACCGCACCATATTTGTTGACGAAAAGGGCTCAGAGGTGGATGGTGACCTGGTGATGAGCCTCTGGGCAGTGGAGATGAAAAAGGAGGGGAGGCTTAAAAACAACGCCATCGTTGCTACAGTGATGACAAACCTTGGAGTGGAGCACTACCTAAGAAGAAAGGGCATCTCTGTGGTAAGAACACAGGTTGGCGACCGTTATGTGGTGGAGGAGATGGTAAGAGGCGGATACAACCTCGGAGGAGAGCAGTCAGGGCACATCGTCTTTCTTGACTACAACACCACAGGCGATGGCCCAATCACTGCACTTCAGGTGCTTCATCTTATGAAAAAGAAGGGCATCCCCCTTTCTGAGATGGTTTCAGACATATACCTCTATCCACAGGTGTTAGAAAATGTCAGGGTTTCAGATAAGGCGATCGTGGAAGACCAGAGGATTAAAAGGGTGGTCAAAGAAGCCAGTAGAAGGCTTGATGACAGTGGAAGGGTCCTGGTGAGGCCATCAGGCACTGAGCCTAAAATCAGGGTGATGGTAGAGGGCATGGACCGCGACACCATTGAGGAGATAGCCAGGGAGATAGCACTGGAGATTAAAGGGGTGGATGAAAACAGAGCCTGATCCCCTTTTGTATCTGCTCTGTCTTGCTGAGGGGGTTATTGTCTTTCAGTTATTCAGATACTTCCCCCTGACTGTTTCTGTGGTTATATTTGTCCAGCTTGCCCTTTTTATAAAACGGTTTAATTCGGCATGGATATTGATACTTCTTCTTTTTGCAGGTTTCTTCTGGTCGTCAATTTTTACAAAGCCCTCTGTGTCTGAGGGGTTAAAATATATTAAGTCAGGGAAGCGTTACAGGGTTGAACTGCTTACCTATGGGTTGCCTTTAAAGACAGACAGGGGTTATCTCCAGCCTGCAAAACTGATCATTCCTGAGATAAAAACATCCCGTTGTTACCTTAGAAGCACTGAACCAGTTGGCCCCTCAGTGCTGATAAGGGGAAGTGCAAATCTATTCGTCAGCACCCGTAGCATAAGCCCTGGAATAAGCCATCAAACAGGCGATACCCTCGTTATAAAGATTGACACATACACCATGGAGCCAGTAAGAGGTGGGCTCTATGCCCTATCAGACAGACTCAGATGGAGGCTTTATAGGGCCTTTGATAAAAGGTTTCCACCCATGGCGGCAGCCTTCCTTAAGGCAGTTGTCATAGGACACAGAGACTCATCAAGCAATGATTTATACAGGGCCTTTTCCAGACTCGGGCTTTCTCATCTTATGAGCATATCTGGGACCCACTTTGGTCTCTTTGCCTTTTTGATATTCTTTCTTATAAGAAACTCTGCACGGCTACTGCCCTACAGAGTGCTTGTAAGGATTACAGCAAGGCACAGTCTTCAGGAATACTCAGCCCTGCTAACCACCTTTTTTGTGGTCTTTTATCTAATGCTTTCAGGTGGAAGGATTCCAGCACTTAGGGCCTTTATAATGATAATGCTTTTTCTTGCAGGGCTCCTCTGGGGAAGAGACACGGGATGGAAGTATGCCCTTACACTGGCAGCGGTAATAATTCTACTTATAAATCCTGAAAGTGCCTTCAGTGCATCCTTTCAGCTTTCCTTCCTTGCCGTCTGGTTTATAGGGATGTCCATTGAGCTTGCAGGCAGACATGAATGGATGGCTAAAAGGGCACTGCCTTTGAAACTTCTGTTTGTGCCAGTGGTTGCCTTTTTGTCAACAGGTGCACTTTCAGCCTACTACTTTCACAGCACGGCGGTTTTTTCTATCCCAATGAACATCCTGATAACGCCGGTCGTCTGCTTCGTGCTCATTCCCGTATCCGTGATTTCCTCAATGGTTTATACTGTATCAGGCATCATGCCCTTTATCGGATTAATTAATCTGCTTTCAGAGGCGGTATTGAAGGTGGTCTTTTACTTTTCGTCCTTAAGTGGGATTTTGTTACCTCTAAGGGCAGTGCCTTTAGGACCGGTTGTTCTTTTTTACTCAACATTGATAGCCCTCGTGTTAAGGAGAAAAAGGACCACAGCAGTTACTGCCTTTTTGTTGGTCCTATCAATAGTGGTATCCATTTCTTTATATGAGTTTAGAAAACCCATGGTCACATTTCTTGATGTAGGCCAGGGGGATTCAGCAGTGGTGGAGACCTCTGACAACCACAGACTGGTCTTTGACACAGGGAAAACCGGGCTTCAGACAGAGGCATATCTAAGGTACAGGGGTGTGTCTGTTGTGGATGCATTGGTGTTAAGCCACGCAGGGCACGACCATGCAGGTGGGCTTTACAGGATACTAAAGGACTTCACTGTCAAAGAGCTATGGGACAATGGTGAGATTATCTATGGATGGCTCCCTGAGAAAATAAAACACCGACGGCTACAAAAAGGATATGTGCTTAAGACCCGGCAGGCCCTGTTTACCGTCCTTCATCCCTATAAGGGTTACTATAATCTTACAGGTGCAGATGACAACAACCACTGTCTTGTCATAAGATACGCCGAAGGCCCACTGTCGGTGCTCTTTACCGGCGATATAGAAAAGGACGCAGAGGCAGTCCTTTTAAGTTTAGGAAGACAGCTAAGAAGCACCGTCTTAAAGGTGGCTCATCACGGAAGCCACACCTCAAGCACCAGGGGGTTTCTGTCGCTTGTCTCTCCACAGATTGCAGTGATAAGCGTTGGTGCCCACAACAGTTACGGACACCCACACCCTGAGGTCTTAAGGCGCCTGAAAACTTACAGGCTTTTAAGAACTGACAGAGACGGTGCCATAAGGGTTTATCTAAAAAGAGACGGAACCATAGGGATTGCAAGGTACCGTGATATGCTCTTTGAGGAATGCCTGAAAGCCTGGAGCATAAAGGTAGAACTCCGAAACCTCAAAAGGCTCTTTATAGTCTGGTGAAAACCTCTATTCCACCTCGTAGGTGGAACAGAGGTGTAATGGCCATTACACAATTTTCTCATCATTATCGGTTATTATGAATATATAGAGATGACACTCTATAAAAACTTAAAGGCAGGAGGAGGTGTTTATGAAGAGGACCATTCTGGTAAGTATCCTCATTTTGGCGGTCTTTGCAGCATTCTCGTTGGCAGTAGCAGGTGGTGATGTTCAGCGTGGCAAAGCACTGTTTAACAGCACAACCCTTGGTACAAATGGTAAAAGCTGTGCAACCTGTCATCCCGGTGGAAGCAGGATAAACGGGAAAAAGAGCAGTTTTACCATAATGGGGCATAAGCTTGGCTCTGTGGAAGATGCAGTAAACTTCTGTATCAAGATGGCACTTAAGGGAAAACCTCTCAAGAAAGACTCACCCGAGATGAAGGCCCTTTCAGCCTATGTAAAGACCCTGAAGGGGAAAAAGAGGAGAAGGAGGATAATCAAGGGCTGCTAAACTTCAGGGGCTGAGGGGAGCATGCTCCCCTCAGCCCATTTCCTTCCTTAAATCACCCTTCATTTGACGAAAATTCGGGAAATCCTTTAAAATCAAGTAAGCGCCCATAGCTCAACTGGATAGAGCGCCGGACTACGAATCCGTAGGTTGGGGGTTCGAATCCTCCTGGGCGCGCCATCAAAAAACCCTTATAAATACAGACCTGAAAGATACAGGATACCAAGTTTAATGTTCAAACTAAGATTCCTGACCGCCGGAGAGTCACACGGTAAAGCCCTGACAGGCATTATCGAAGGCATACCTGCCAACCTTTCACTCACCCCTGAGTACATAAACAATCAACTAAAGCGGCGTCAGAAGGGTTATGGCCGTGGCGGAAGGATGAAGATAGAGTCAGACAGGGTGGAGATTATCTCTGGTGTGAGATGGGGAAAGACCCTTGGCTCGCCAATCTCACTTTTAATTAAAAACCGTGACTGGGAAAACTGGCATGATGGAATGAGTGTGGAGGGCTCAAAGGCTGGCTCCATAGCTCCAGTTACGAGGCCAAGGCCGGGTCATGCTGACCTTGCGGGGGTTATAAAGTACAACCAGCAGGACATAAGAAACATACTTGAGCGCTCCTCTGCCCGTGAAACTGCAATGCGAGTGGCCCTTGGCTCGGTGGCTCGAAGACTGCTTGAGCACTTTGGTATCAGGATAGGTGGATTTGTAACATCCATAGGCCCGGTAAGATACGAAATTAATCAGGCAATGCTTAAAGAAGAGGAACTTACTGAGCTTGCCAGAAGGGCTGAGTCTTCCGAGCTTAGCGTTCCAGAGGGTGCTCTTGAAGAGAAGATGAGGGAAGAAATAGACAGGGCAAAAACCGAGGGGTACTCCCTTGGTGGCACCTTTTTGGTCTTTGCCACAGGGCTTCCTGTTGGGCTTGGTAGTCACATTCAATGGGACAGACGGCTTGATGCACGCATAGCACAGGCTATGTTGGGGATACAGGCAATAAAGGGTGTTGAGATAGGCTCGGGTTTCAGGATGTCTGAAAGACCAGGCTCTGAGGTGATGGATGAGATACTGCCCTCTGAGAGAGGCTCTAAACTCTCTGTAAGCAGGGCATCAAATCATGCAGGTGGAATCGAAGGTGGTATGACCAACGGAATGCCCCTTTTAGTAAGGGCTGCCATGAAGCCCATCCCAACTCAGGCAAGACCCCTGAGGTCTATAGATATCCAGAGTGGAGAGGCCATTGAGGCTGCTTACGAGAGGTCAGATGTCTGTGCCGTGCCTGCTGCTACGGTTATAGCCGAGGCCATGCTTGCACTGGTTCTCTGTGATGCCTTCCTTGAAAAATTCGGTGGCGACAGCATCGAGGAAACAGAGACAAACCTTAAAAACTACACCTCAACCTATCTGTAGCCTTCCCTACCCATTTTTAGTTCCACCTCGTAGGTGGAACCAGGGGCAGATGTATAATTGACCCGAGGTTTGTGATTACTATAAAATCTATTGATGAGTCTCAATGGGAGTGGATGGGGTTCTGGTGTCCCCCCCGGACTTCAAATCCGGTGTTCCCTGCCACAAGTGGGGAAGGTGGGTTCGATTCCCACACGCTCCCGCCAGTAAAAACACAATAACTTAAAGGAGTGCTGGGTTGGGAAACAAAAGGGCTGGGATCTTTTATGTCTTTACCATTATAGTCACTCTGATACTTGTCTTTCCTTCAATCTCTTTTTCTCAAATGGACAGAAAAGAGTTAGTAGAGGAGCTGACCACGCTTAGCCTTGAAGAGCTGATGAACTTTGATGTGCTTACCGTTGAAAAGAGGCTAAAAAAGGTTCAGAACACTCCAAGTGCAATCTACATTATCACCAATGAAGACATAAAACGCTCAGGTGCAACATCCATTGCAGAGGCACTAAGAGGTGTTCCAGGCATACAGGTAAGCCGTATTGATTCAAACCTCTGGGCAATCAGCTCAAGGGGGTTTAATGAACGGTATTCAAACAAGCTGCTTGTAATGATTGATGGTAGAACCGTGTACACGCCGATATTTTCTGGTGTGTACTGGGATGTGCAGGACACAGTGCTTGAAGACATTGATCGCATAGAGGTGGTCAGAGGGCCTGGCTCTACCATCTGGGGGGCAAATGCAGTAAACGGTGTTATTAATGTGCTTACAAAGGATGCAAGTAAGACCCAGGGCTGGCTGGTTTCGCAACTGTTAGGCACAGAGGACCGCATCATAAGCACCATCCGTTACGGTGGCCGTTACGGTGATGACCTCTATTATCGTCTTTATGCAAAGTACACAAACAGAGACGGCTTTGTGGATATGAAGGGAGATGAAAACCCTGACGACTGGAGAACTGAAAGGACGGGTTTTCGTATCGACTGGCTCCCACCGTCAAAACAGAATTTAACCCTTCAGGGTGACCTCTACGGTGGCAGGGTTCATTCAAGAGAGGATATTCCCCTTCTGTCACCACCATACAGCATTGATTCAAAGATTAAAGAGCATGTAAGTGGTGTTAACCTGCTTGGAAGATACACCTACTCCTTCAGCAAAAACTCAGACATAGTGGTTCAGCTTTATTACGACAGGGTCAAACGCTCCCAGCGGTTTGACATCCCCAGCTATCACGAAGACTACAGGATTGACACGACCGACCTTGACATAACCCACAGTTTTTCCCTTTTAAATCATCATGTAACATGGGGTGGAGGTGTAAGATACATCTCAGACCACATTGACAACAACACCCACATCACCTTTGACCCTGAAAGAGACACTCAGTACATTTACAACCTCTTTGTACAGGACGAGATAGAGCTTGTTAAAGACCTGCTTTACTTTACCCTGGGCACAAAAGTGGAGCACAACGAATACACTGGCTTTGAATACCAGCCAGGTGCAAGGCTACTCTGGCATCCAGCACCTGACAACACAGTATGGGCATCGGTTTCAAGGGCAGTCCGCACACCCTCAAGAATAGAGATGGATGGTCGTATAGACCAGAGGGTCATCACTGGGGTGCTTCCTGTGCCGTTACTTGTCTCACTAATCTCAAGGTCTGGTTTTAAGTCAGAAGACCTGCTTGCCTACGAGCTTGGATACCGAAGCACACCCCTTGAGAACCTTTACCTTGACATTGCCCTTTTTTACAACCAGTACGATGACCTGAGAAGCCTTGAAGAGGGTGACATCTTTTTTGAAAAAGACCACTATGTGCTGCCCTATTATGGTGGAAACAAACTCTACGGTGAGTCCTACGGTGGTGAGCTATTCATAAAATACAAACCCCGCAATGACTGGAGGCTTTCCTTTTCATATTCTTACCTTCAGATGCAGTTACACCGAAAAGACCACAGCACTGACAATATGTCAGAGTCAATAGAAGGGGAATCTCCACACAACCAGTTTTCCCTTGCATCCTATTACGACATCACGCCCAAGCTTGAATTTGACACCATGATTTACTACATCGACAATCTGCCTGCCTACGGTATAAAGAATAATTTTGTAACTAACCTTCGGATTGGCTGGTATCCTGAGGACAACATGGAGCTTTCGGTGGCCCTGCAGAATGCCTTTGATGATAAGCATCCCGAGATTGGCTCAAGGTATGTATCAAGTGCCACTGTTCAGATACAGAGGGCTGTTTATGCAAAGCTGACGGTAAGGTTTTAACGAGCCTTTTTCATCACTGGTTTTCTGCCCTGCGAACCTCGCTTTCCTTTTCACAGAGTGCCTTTATCCTCTGTAGCACGGCTGAGGTCTCCATAATGTTTAACACCCTGCGGATCCTGTTAAAGAGAAAATTAAGAACCTTTCCAGGTCTTTTGTATCCTACGGTTACCGTTAAGAGGGTCCTTCCGCCTACTGCCTCAAAACTTATCTCCTTTCTAATGGGCATAAGGCTGTGCATCTGTAGTGTCATCCTTCCCTCATGGGGCTCAATGGTTGCCTCTCCCCTTCCTGTTATCTCAATCCCCATGATACTGTAACGCCACTGAAAGGTAAGTCTTTCGCCCTTTCTGCTTATTGGCCTTATCTCCTTAAGTCCATTTATAAAGGCTGGCCAGTTTTCTGTGGATGAAACAAAGCTGAAGACATCACTGAAGGGTGCATTTATGGATACCGTTCTTGTGGCAAGGGTGACCATCGGGGAGCTGGTCTGTTCGTTTTTGTCCTCCGGTGTGTGTTCGATCATTCTTATCAAAGACTCAACCTGTGCTGGTATCCGGCCGAGAGAGCCCAGCTTGTCAACAATGAAGGAGCTGTTCATAATCAGCTTCATTGACGAAAGGATGTAGCGCCTCTTGAACTCATCCTGAATCCTCATAAGTTGCGTAAGCTTGCCCATGTAAAAGGACTGGTAACACTCTATGATAGCCCTGTCTATCTCCTCAAGGCTCATCTGTCGGGGCTTGATAACCGGGTCTATGAGGTTGTACTTGCTGTAGTCGGTCTCAGCTATGTAGGGACGGAGCTCTTCGTACATATCTGCATAGGGCCAGGGAGCAAGGGCAAGGTAATGGGCAAAGTCAGGGTTATAGAGTCTGGAGAGCTTAAGAGTGCGTTTAATCGACTCCCTGGTCTCTTCAGGAAAGCCAAGTATAAAACTTGTCTCACTGATCATCCCGTGCTCGTGAATGAGCCTCAGGGCCTCCATCCCCGTCTCAACCTTTATGTCCTTTTTGATTAAATCAAGGGTTTCCTGCTCGGTGGACTCCACCCCTATGTAGACATGAACGATACCAGCCTTTCTGTATTTATAAAGGATCTCCCTGTCTCTTATTATGTCTTCAGCCCTGGTCTCCATAAGGATGTAAACCCCGAGGTCCCTTTCAATCAGCAGGTCCAGGAGACGTTCCCATCTCATAGGGTCAAGCGTAGGGTATTCATCGGTAAAGAGAAACACATTGACACCGTATCTGCTCTTAAGATACTCTATCTCCCTGACCACCTCCTCGGGCCTTCTTGCCCGCCAGGTCTGATGCCAGAACTTCTGCTGTGAGCAGAAGGTGCAGTTGTGGCTACAGCCCCTGGAGGTGCTTACAGCACCAAGGCGGCTTCTGGGAATAACGAAGTAACGATAATCCTTCCAGTCTATGAGGTCCCAAGCCGGTGAAAGGCTGTCTAAGTCCCTGATAAAGGGCCTCGTCTCTGTGGTAACTACCCTGCTTTCTTTTCTGTAGGCAATTCCCTTTACCCTATCGTAGTTTGAGCCTGTCTGAAGACACAAAAGAAGCTCTCTAAGGGTCTCCTCACCCTCACCCCTTACCACAAAGTCCACGGCCCTGTTGCTCAGGACCTCTTTATACATGAATGTTGGGTGCACCCCGCCTATGATGGTAACTATCCTTCTGTCAATGGCCTTTGCAATTTCAAGAATCCTTAGGGCATCATTTACGGTAGATGTAATCGCAGTGGTTGCCACACAAAAGGGTCCTATCTCTTCAATGGTCCTTTCAATCTCTCTGAAGCCATGCTGCTTTGTCATTGCATCGTAGATGACAGGTTCAAAACCTGCCTGCCTTATATGGCCTGCAAGGTAGGCAAAGGTAAGAGGGGCCCAGCGGCCTGCAACCTCCACCACTCCACAGTGATATGGAGGCGTGATAAAAAGCACCCTTTTGTTCTTCATGATATCCTCCAGATTAGATTAATTATAGATTTTAACATAGAAAGAATTAATAAACAAGATAGGCTTTGACTATGGTCAGATTTTATCGGGAAGGAATCTTTTTATTCATGGCCTCTCTCAGCGTCAGCAACTCTTCAAGGAGTGCCTGAACATGGGAAAGCCTTATCATGTTTGGCCCATCACAGAGGGCCCTTTCAGGCTCGGGGTGAACCTCCATGAAAAGACCATCCACCCCTGCTGCTACCGAGGCACGGGCAAGTATTGGTGCATACTCTCTCTGTCCACCAGAGGCATTCCCAAGCCCGCCAGGAAGCTGAAGGCTGTGGGTTACATCAAAGACCACGGGAAAGCCAAAGGACTTCATGATGGGAAAGGACCTGAAGTCCACCACAAGGTTATTGTATCCAAAGCAGGTGCCACGCTCTGTAAGAAGGAGTCTCTCATTTCCGGTTGAGGTAAACTTCTCCACCACATTCCTCATATCCCAGGGAGCAAGAAACTGCCCCTTCTTGATGTTAACCGGTTTTTTTGTGTTAGAGGCTGCCAGTACGAGGTCGGTCTGACGGCAGAGAAAGGCAGGCACCTGAAGGACATCCACCACCTCTGCTGCCTGGAAAGCCTCCTCTGGGGAGTGGACATCGGTAAGCACCAAAACACCAAGGGTTTCTTTTACCTTTTTTAAGACCTCTAACCCCTCCTCTAACCCTGGCCCCCTGAAGGACTTAAGGGAAGAGCGGTTTGCCTTGTCGTAGGAACTCTTAAACACAAAGGGGATATCAAGGGCAAGGCAAATCTCTTTAAGGCGGCCTGCTGTTTCCATCACGAGCCCCTCTGACTCAATCACACAGGGGCCTGCAATCAAAAAAAGCCTGCCTTTGTCAAACAAAAAGTCGGTGTTCATGGGGTTAATTATATCATTTTTTAAAGAGAGAAAACCGCTAAGTGTTTTCATTGTAATAATCTGTCAGCATTTTTTAGAATAGACTACATGGGCGGTTAGCTCAGTTGGGAGAGCGCCAGAATCGCACTCTGGAGGTCGGGGGTTCGACTCCCCTACCGTCCACCATTGATTTTTAAGGAATTTTTTCACTTTAGCCATTCTCTGCTGTCCTCTGATTTCCAAATCTTTTTATCCTTTCTTTTCAATAGCTTTGCAACTTCAGATGATGTTTTTTGGGGAACTCCTGTTTATTATCATGTATTGGCCAGGATGATAAAGTATGATATAATGTAGTCATTAAAGATACTGTCATTACAATGCTCCTTGCCGAAAGCCCCGACTTTAAGTCGGGGAGGAAGGCAAGAATAATAATAAAAAATTTTTCATTATCCTTGCATTGGAAGCCCCGACCTTTGGTCGGGGAGCTTCACTATCAAAATGAAACAATACTCAGAAGAAAAAGCAGTTATAGATGAAGTAGTCAGGATCGTCAGAGATTGGCTTGAGCCTGACAGAATATTCCTTTTCGGCTCAAGGGCAAAGGGTTTATCTGATAAATACTCTGATTTTGATATTGCCATTGAAGGTGCCAACATGGATATCAGGACAGAAAGAAAGATCAAGGAACTTCTTGATGATAAATTGAGAGCCTATATTGTAGAAATAATAAACCTGGACAGAGTTGACCCTGATTTTAAAGAAATAATTTTAAAGACTGGAAGGATTATATATGAGAGAGGAAGTAAAGTTCTCTCTTGAAAAACTGAAAAAAGCATTTAAGAAACTCGATGATGCCATTAAAGAGGCCTCAGATGAACTTGATAGAGATGGTGTAATCCAGAGGTTTGAATTCACCTTTGAGGTGTTCTGGAAGACAATAAAGTTATTCCTTGAATATGAGGGTTATAGATGTGCTGGCCCACGCTCATGCATAAAAGAATCTGCAAGAAGAGGTTTTTTAAAAGATGTAGAAACAGCACTTGATATGCTTGAAGACAGAAATAAGACTTCTCATATCTATGATGAAGAAACTGCAATAGAGATATTTGAACGCATAAAAAATGCCTATATTCCAGTACTTAAGGCAAATATTGAACTATTTGAAGAGTATTTAAGTGAAGAGTGATAAAAAAACCTTTCATATACCTCTTAAATAATTCTGAAACCTATAGGATACCTAACAACTAATGAAACCAATATCCCCCGTCACTGGAGTGTCTCTGAGTCGGTGGGTGTGATAGTGGTTGAGGAGAGGTATGTTGCAGGACTCAGGGATATAAAAACAGATGACAAAATCCTCGTGGTCTTTCATTTCCACAAGAGCCCTGAATTTTCCAGTGAGTATCTCTTTCAGCACCCGCCGCACAAAGAGAGAGAATTCGGTATCTTCAGCACATGCTCACCCATAAGGCCGAATCCCATCGGGATTTCAATTGTTGAGGTGCTTGAGGTCAAGGACAATCATATCAGTGTTAAAGGCATTGACATGATAGACGGCACCCCTGTGCTTGACATAAAGCCCTGGCATGTATGAGGTGGCTTGGTCGCGAATTGTGTTGACGGTTAGGCTTGTTTTTGAAAAAAAGTGAGCTATGGTATGGAAAGGTTTCATTATTTTTTATCTTCTAAAATCTTCTCTATTTTAGGTTTTAGTATTGGCAATTCCTTACAGACTATATCCCACACGATATCATAATCAACAACAAAATAGCCATGAATCAATCGGTTCCTTAGAGACACAATTTGAGGCCAGGGTATTTCGTGATATTTTCGTTGAATTTCTACAGGAATCTGATTAGCAGCTTCTCCTAAGATTTCGAGATTTCTAACAACGGCATCTTTTGTTTTTTCGTCTTGAATAAAGTTTTCATAAGAACTCCCTGAAAGATAACCCTCAATCTTCTCGATGCACTCTAAAATATCTGTTAGAAATAGCCTCCAGTCTCTTTTAGACATACACTAAGTCCTCTTTTATACTTTCCCATAGTAAATGCTTTTGCTTTACTGCTTTAACTGTTAGCAGGTCAACCTTTACATTCAGGAGATTCTCAAGGTTATCCCATAACTCAAAAAACTTAAGCCCAATGGGTCTTTCTATTTCAACAAGAATATCTACATCGCTTAATTTGCTCTGCTCCTCTCTCGCATAAGAGCCGAATACGCCAAGAATGACTACACCATACGTCTCTCGTATCTCCTCTTTATGCTCTGAAAGGATGCGTTTTATGTCTTTTAAGGTTTTCATTTTTCAATGTTCAGCATTGATTTTAAGTCTTGATTTTGCATCTGAAAATTCCGCATCCCTAAATTTAATATAACATCCCATCTTTTCTAAATTATATCAGAAAGTTAGCTAAAAATTATCTAACTCTGCTGACTTGCTACTGCCTGTTCTCAAAGTTAAGCCTTCTACGAGGTATAGACTTGAGTTTCTTTTCAGTGCCTCCCAGTTTTGCCAGCCGTTTACTACTTTCAAGTGCAATCAATGCCTCAAGAGCGCGTCTTATCAGGGCTGTCTTTTCCTTTACCCCGGTCAGCTTAGTTGCCTTTTCTAATAATTCATCTTCAATATTAAGCGATATTCTCATTTTATATTAAAGATACTCTGTGGTCTTGCCGTAGGATATTTTTCGTTAGTTCACATTATCATGGAGGCTTGCCTGACGATTCAGGCAAGCGCATAGTGAATATGCTCGCTATTTTATTTTTATTAAAGAAATTTGTCAATATTAATCTTATTTGATGGGTTCTGGTCTTCTTCTTTTGTTTCCTTCTTTAATACTCTTAGCATTTCTTTTCCTTCCTTTGTTTTTAGATAATGTTCCATTGCCATTAAGATAAACCAGGGCCTTTTGTATTTAAGGCTTTCCAGAACTTCAATGATTTTTGGATTGTAAACATTCAGGGTAACTTTGTACTGCATAACTGCCTCCTTTTTAAGTAAATTTTACTAAAATAATAATAAACAGGAGGCAACCCTTTAATTAAAATTTAACCCAGTTTTTGGACAATCAGCCCTGCTTTTGACATTTCAACATTCAAAAACTTAAAAAAGGGGCAACCTATAATAATATTTATTATAGTAGTCGCTAAATGGCAACCTAAGTGGAGTTTGTTTGGCTATTTATAGGGAATATTTTTACTCAAAAAATTTATCTATTTCTGGACTCTTCCATTGATTTTACTATCTGTATCCATTCCTGCGCTTTCTTTTCTGCAACATCTGGGGGATATCCTTCTTTAAGAAATCCTGCAAAAAGCTCCATTTCCTTCTCTTCTTCAGTCATGTCTTCAGTAGTGG
>WFMM01000079.1 GCA_015484595.1 Nitrospirota bacterium
AACAAGGGTATTTCCTCTTTTATTCATGTTAAAATATCTATTCAACTCTGCGAGGCTTATATGAAAGAAAGGCTGCAAAAGATACTGGCAAGGGCTGGGATTGCTTCAAGGCGTAAGGCCGAGGAGCTTATCAGAGAGGGCCGTGTAACCGTTAACGGTCAGGTGGCTTCTATTGGCATGAAGGCTGACCTTGAGACCGACTATATAAAGGTTGACGGTAAGCTCGTCCTAAAACCAGAGCCTAAAACCTACATCATGCTTAACAAGCCAAAAGGTGTGTTGACCACCCTTGAAGACCCCGAGGACCGTCCAACCATAAAGGAGCTCATCAAGGGTGTTAGGTTCAGGGTTTATCCTGTTGGAAGGCTTGACTTTTACACCGAGGGGCTTTTGCTTCTTACAAATGACGGTGAGCTTGCCTACAGGATAATTCATCCCTCCTTCAAGGTTGAAAAGACCTATTTAGTGAAGGTTAAGGGCATCATAGAAGAAAAAGACCTCGACCGACTCAGAAGGGGAATAAGACTTGAAGAAGGCGTAACGGCACCAGCAAGGATTCGTAGAATCAGGATGCCCAAAACCGAGAAGAACTCCTGGCTTGAAGTGATAATCCACGAGGGAAAGAAAAGACAGATAAGACGGATGTTTCAGCGGGTGGGACATCCTGTGTTGAAGCTTAAACGGACAAAGATAGACGGCCTTAGCCTTGGAGAGCTTCCAGTGGGACAGTGGCGTTATCTCACGGCTGAGGAGATAAAAAGACTGAAAAAAAGTGTTAAAATAGATATTTAACATAAGCGTTTATTGAGTTCTTTGCGTTCATTGCGTTAATCGAGTTAATTGCGTTATTAGCGTTGATTGCGTTTATTGCATTAGTTGCGTTAGCGAGTTTGTAATTTGAAATTTAGAGTTTGGAATTTGTTTAGAATTTAGGAGTTAGAATTTAGAAATTAGTGTATTGGTGTATAAGTTATTGGTTATTGCGTTGATAGCATTAAAAATTGAGCCTGCTTAAAAGGCTCATTTAGTACTTAAGGAGGTTACATCTAATGTACAGAGACAAGGGCTGTGGTGAGATTACAGAAGAGGACATCGGTAAGGTGCTGACGCTTTCAGGATGGGTCTTTAGGTGGAGAGACCACGGAGGGCTTATTTTCATTGACTTGAGAGACCGTAGTGGTATCATGCAGGTGGTCTTCAGCCCTGATGTGTCAAGCCCGTCACATCAGCTTGCCCACTCCCTGCGTTCAGAGTATGTGATTAAGATAAAGGGAGAGGTCAGACGAAGACCCGAGGGAACGGAAAATCCTGACATACCAACAGGTGAACTTGAAGTCTACGCAAGTGAGCTTGAGATACTTTCAAAGGCTGACCCCCTTCCATTCATGATTGATGAGCCAAAGGAGATATCCGAGTCTTTGAGGCTGAAACACCGCTATCTTGACCTGAGAAGACCCGAGATGCTTCGTAACCTGATTACCCGTCACAGGGTCACCAAGCAGATAAGAGACTACCTTGACCGTGAGGGCTTTCTTGAGATAGAAACCCCCATGCTTACAAAGTCCACCCCAGAGGGTGCAAGGGATTACCTCGTGCCAAGCCGTGTAAATCCAGGGCACTTCTACGCACTTCCACAGTCACCTCAGCTTTTCAAACAGATACTCATGTGCTCTGGAGTGGAGCGTTACTTCCAGATAGTAAAGTGTTTCCGAGATGAAGACCTCAGGGCTGACCGTCAGCCCGAGTTTACTCAGGTGGACATGGAGATGAGCTTTGTAGAGGTTGACGATGTTATCTCAACGGTAGAGGGTATGCTTGCCAGTGTGTTTAAGGAAACACTCGGGGTGGATGTGGAGCTGCCCATGCAGAGGCTTACCTACAAAGACGCAATGGAGCGGTTCGGAACTGACAAGCCCGACCTCCGATTTGGCCTTGAACTTACAGAGATGGAAGACCTTGCCCGTCAGGGCTCATTCAAGGTGTTCCTCAGTGCCCTTGACTCGGGTGGAAGGGTAAAGGGGCTTCTTGGAAAGGGGCTTGCCAGCCTGAGCCGTAAGGAGATAGACCTTCTTACTGAAGAGGCACAATCATACGGAGCAAAGGGGCTTGCCTGGATAAAGGTCAAAGACGGATTTGAATCACCCATTACAAAGTTCTTCCCCGAAGGGGTGCTTAGAGAGATGGCAGAGCGGCTTGGTGCTGAGCCAGGCGACATGATGCTCTTTGTGGCAGACGACGAGGAGACCACCCTTGATGTGCTTGGCCGTCTGAGGCTTTCCATTGCAAAGCGGCAGGGGCTCATTAAAGATGGTTTCCGTTTCTGCTGGGTGGTGGATTATCCACTTCTTGAATGGGACGAAGATGAGGGCAGGTTTCAGGCAATGCATCATCCCTTCACGAGCCCGACCGACGAAGACATTGAGCGTATGCTTAAGGAGGATATAAACGATAAAGAGGGGCTTTCCTCTCTGAGGGCTAAGGCCTACGACATCGTGCTTAATGGATACGAGATCGGCGGCGGAAGCATCCGTATCCATCGTGCAGATGTTCAGAAGAAGATGTTTGAGCTCCTTCAGATATCCGACGAGGAGGCAGAGCTTAAGTTTGGATTCCTTATCGACGCACTTCGTTACGGAGCACCTCCTCATGGTGGGATCGCCCTCGGGCTTGACCGTCTGGTGATGATAATGGTTGGTGCTGACTCCATCAGGGATGTAATAGCCTTTCCGAAGACTCAGAAGGCCGTATGTCTACTTAGTGGTGCACCATCGGTGGTTGAGGAAAAACAGCTTAAGGAGCTTCACATTAAACTTGATATACTTGAGTTAGAGAAATGATAATCGGTATCCCCAGAGAGATTAAGACCGAGGAATACAGGGTGGGCATGACACCCTGGGGTGTTAAGGAGCTGGTAAGGGATGGTCACAGGGTTCTGGTGGAGCACTCTGCTGGAGAAGGCAGTGGATTTTCTGACGAGGAATACTTAAGAAGCGGTGCCCAACTTGTTGATAAAGAGACACTCTTTTCAGAGTCAGAACTGATCGTAAAGGTAAAAGAACCACTTCCTTCAGAGTACGACCTGCTGCGGGAAGGACAGATTATATTTACCTATCTTCATCTTGCAGCAGACAGATCCCTTACAGCTACACTTCTGGAAAGGGGCGTTGTCGGCCTTGGTTATGAGACCCTGCAGAAACGAGGCACCCTGCCACTTCTTGCCCCAATGAGTGAGATAGCAGGCAGGATGGCACCACTGGTGGCTACATTTTTTCTACAGAGGCATCAGGGTGGAGAAGGTGTCTTGCCAACAGGTGTTGCAGGCGTAAGACCAGCAAAGGCAGTGGTGCTTGGAGCAGGGGTGGTGGGCACAAACGCCGTCAGGGTGGCTTCAGGGCTTGGAATGGAAACAGTGGTGCTTAACAGGTCGGTTGAAAAACTGAGGGTCATTGACCAGATTTACAGGGGCAGGGTAAAAACCGTAACCATGAACACAAGCACCATAGCAGAGGAGATAAAGGATGCTGACATCCTGATCGGCGCTGTTTTGGTGCCTGGTGGCAGAACACCAGTGCTTGTTACCAGGGATATGTTGAAGACCATGAAGAAGGGCTCCGTGATAGTGGATGTCTCGGTTGACCAGGGTGGGTGTGTGCAGACCACCAGACCAACCACGCACAGTGACCCTGTTTATGTCGTGGATGGAGTAATACATTATGCCGTGGCAAATATGCCAGGGGCCTATCCACGCACATCCACACTGGCGCTTACAAAGGAGACCCTGCCCTACATAAAACTGATTGCAGGGCTTGGAATAGAGCGTGCCATTAAGGAAAGCAGCGAAATCAGGTCCTCCCTGAACATTTACCGTAGCGAGATAGTAAACGAAAATGTGAAGAAGGCCTTTGAAGGAGGTGCTTAGATGAAGATAACCTTCCCTGACGGTAAAGAGATAGAGGCAGGAGAGGGACAGTCTCTATACGAGGCATTCAAACAAAAGGGGATATACATTACAGCCTCCTGCGGTGGAAAGGGCACCTGTGGAAAGTGCAAAGTGAGGGTGCTCGACGGAGCGGTGAGGGTTGAAAACTATGGAAAGCTCACTCAGAAAGAGAAGGAATCAGGGCTTGTGCTTGCCTGCCAGAGCTTCCCTGAAGGTGACCTTTCGGTTGAGATACCCATTGAGTCAATGCTTACAGTGGGTGACAAGATTGCCATATCAAAAACCAGAGACCTCTTTGAGCTTTTTATTACCTATAAGGCAAAACTTTCACCGTTGATTTCAAGGTTGCACCTGGAACTGCCTCCACCAACCCTTGACGACAACATAAGTGACCTTGAAAGACTGAAGAGGGCACTTGACGAAAAGGGCATTACACTTAGCTATCCCTACGACTTCATGAAGGGCCTCGCCGATGGCATGAGACAGAACGACTGGAATGTGTTTCTCTGTTATCAAAAGGAAAGCGGGGAGGCTTTGGGAGTTGAGGAGCCAGTGGAAAAGCCCTGCTACTACGGGCTTGCCGTTGACATTGGTACCACCACGGTGGTTGTTTATCTGGTGGATATCTGTGACGGAAGGATAGTTGATGTGGGCTCAACCTACAACTCCCAGATGCGATTTGGTGACGATGTCATCACCCGCATTGTGAATGCCACCGAAGGCGGAGAGCTAACCGCCTTAAGAAGGGCAGTGGTGGCTGACATTAACGACCTCATAGGCCCGATGTGTGAAAGCCACCACATAAACCCCGATGACATAGAATCGGTGGTTATATCAGGCAACACCACCATGGCTCATCTTTTCTGGGGTCTGAATCCTGCTTACATCAGGGAAGAGCCCTACATACCCACGGCAAACACCTTTCCTGTCTGGAAGGCAAAGGATGCAGGCATAAGGATACGAAAGGATGCACCGGTTTATACCGTGCCCTGTGTGGCAAGCTATGTGGGTGGCGACATAGTATCCGGTGTGCTTGCAACGAAGATGCACCTTAACGAAGAGATATCACTCTTTATGGATATAGGGACAAACGGCGAGATAGTGATTGGCAATAAGGACTGGCTCATGACTGCTGCCTGCTCTGCAGGCCCCTGCTTCGAAGGTGGCGGAATCAAAAACGGTATGCGTGCCACAGAGGGAGCCATCGAGTCTGTAAAGATCGACCGTGAGAGCCTTGAGCCCGAGATTGGGGTTATTGGTGACTCAGCCCCGATTGGTATATGTGGTTCAGGGATGATTGATGCTGTTACGGAGATGTTTCTTTCAGGGATAATAGACCAGAGAGGCAAGTTTAACCCGGATGCAAAGACAGACCGCATCCGTGAGGGTGATGACGGGCTTGAGTATGTCATCTTCAGCAGGGATGGAAGAGACATCGTGCTTACACAGGTTGACATTGAAAACATAGTCAGGGCAAAGGCAGCCATCTATGCAGGGGTGTCAATGCTTCTTAAGGAGGTCGGCTTCCCCTTTGAGATGATTGAAAGGGTTTACATAGCAGGGGGATTTGGTAACTACATAGATGTGGAAAAGGCCATCGTGATGGGTATGCTTCCAGACATACCGAGGGAGAGGTTCAGGTTCATGGGAAACACCTCGGTGGCAGGTGCCTATCTGTGCCTGCTTTCAGAGAAGATGAGAAGGGAGGCTGAACGGGTAGCCTCCATGATGACCTACATAGAGCTCTCCGTTAAAGGAGGATACATGGACGAGTTCATGTCTGCCATGTTTCTTCCCCACACAGAGATGGAGCAGTTTCCAAGTGTAAAAGCGATGCTTCAGGGTTAAAGCTCAGGGGGGCTTTCAAGCCCCTCTATCTCAACTACCTTGTTTTTGGAACTCTGTCCCTTAAGGATGTTCACTGCCGTCTTTTTCACACCAAAGAACTTTGCAAGCACCTCAACGAGCTGTTTATTGGCAGCTCCTTCAACAGGTGGGGAGGTGAGTTTTACCTTCAGTTGCTCACCAAGCAGACCTGCCACCTGAGCCCTCGACGAGCGGGGCTCCACCTTTACCTGCAGTATGATTCCTCTTTTACTCTTTCTGTAGGGAATCTTCATTTTCACTCAATCTGGAGGTTGTTCTTTATCCATCGGGAATCCCAGAAGTAAAGGGGTGAGACCTCAATGCCCTGAACCAGTATCCCGAAATGAAGGTGGTCACCACCTGCAAAACCTGTAGAGCCAGTGTAGGCAATAATCTGTCCCTTTTTAACCTCCTGTCCTGGTTTTACCTTTATCTCTGAGAGGTGTCCATAAAGGCTCATAAGACCAAGACCGTGGTCTATGACCACTGCGTTACCGTAAATGCCAAGGTCGTCTGCAAAGACCACCACCCCTGAATTCGCTGCAGGCACAGGGGCGCTGGATACCGAGGCAAGGTCGTATCCAAGGTGGATGCTTTTGCTTATGGGTTTTCCATCGTAAACATAGGTTCTTCTGTCACCGTAAAGGGCCATGACCTTGCTGTTACGAAGCTGAAGAAATCTTCCCTTCCATAACGGACGATTGACCGAGTTCATGCCTATTTCGTGAAGCCTCTCGGTATCTCTTTTTCTCCAATTTTCATTTACCTCTTTGAATGCCTTTACCGGGTCCAGGTCATCCTCTCCAAGAAGCGGATAAACTACCCTCTGCACAAAGGCATCGCTTATACTGATCCTGGATGACCTGAATCTCCTTGGTTTTACCAATGTGCGGAGTGCCTTTACGGTCTGGTTTCCAGCCCTGTCCTCTGCAACTGCATAAAAGACTGCCTTTTTTTCTATGTCGTATCTTGCAGGGAAAAGGACGACATACTGGTCAGGGGTTTTTTCAAGGCTATAGGCCCTGAAGGTATTTTTGCCTTCTTTAACATATACCCTGTCTGCTCCCTTTGCCTTTAAAAGTGCAAGCCCCACGCCGCCGGGCTTTATCTGAAAGGGGCTCCTCAAAACCACGAGCACAGGTGGTTTTGTGTCTATCAGGACATCAAGGCTCAGTTCCTTTTTCTTTAAAAGCCCGTTTTTTGCATACACAAATAGCCTTGCCCTGCCATCACTGAGCCCCATTGCCCTGGGTGAAACCTTCAGAGGAAAGTCCCTTTCTATTTCATCTCCCTCAAAGTCAACGAGTGTCTTTGTCCTGCTTCCCTGCTTTATTGCTATCTGAAGTTTCTGTATGTTTTTTGCAGTTATAGTTACGGTCTTTGTCCTTGGAAGGACCGTCAGTGCCTGAAGCCCCTCAATCTCAGGGAAAGGGATTAAAAACAGCTTATAACCACCGTAGGCAAGTAAAAGAAGTAAAAAGGGTATAACCACTATAAGAATGGTCTTCCTCAGTCCTGATCTGCCTTTATTCCTGTATCCGTTCAATCTATCCTCCTTTGATGAAGTTGCTGTTATGAATTATAAAAGGTTTTGGCTTTATTGTGCAAAGTGGGTTTACCAACTAAGAAAGTAACCGCCTTTTTGGTATTTGCACCGTCAGAGGACATTAGGTTATATTAAAAGATTAAGCAACTCGATACCTTAAAAATACCGTCTTATATACACCATGCAGGAATACATCGTTATAAAGGGTGCAAGGGAGCACAACTTAAAAGACATCGACCTCAGGCTACCCCGTGACAGCATCATAGTCATAACAGGCCCCTCTGGTTCAGGAAAGTCCTCTCTTGCCATAGATACCATATATGCTGAGGCACAGAGGCGTTTTGTGCAGAGTCTTTCTTCCTACGCAAGGCAGTTTATCGGTGAACTGAAAAAACCTGATCTTGACTTTATTGAGGGATTGTCACCCTCGGTTGCCATTGAGCAAAAGACCGTAACAGGTTCAGCACGCTCCACCCTTGGCACCATCACAGAGATTTACGACTACATGAGGGTGCTTTACACCCGGATAGGACAGCCCTACTGTTATAGCTGTGGCGGCAGGATTGCCTCTCAAAACCCTGAGTCAATTATAAACTCCATCCTCTCACTGAAAAGGGGGACCCGTTTGCAGATACTTGCCCCGATTGTGCGTCAGCGTAAGGGTAAGTATCGAAAGGAGCTTGACCAGATGCGGCGTGAGGGGTTTATCAGGGCAAGGATTGACGGTAAGATGGTGGACCTCACTCGGGACATTGAGCTTAACAAAAACAAACGCCACACCATAGAGATAGTGATTGACAGGCTCATAGTTAAAGAGGGAATCAACAGGCAGCTTAAGGCATCGATAGATGTGGCCCTTCGTTACTCGGACACAGTGGTTATCAACCTGGTTGACAGGGGACAGGACATACTTTACAGCCAGAGCCTTGCCTGCCCGAAGTGTGGAATAAGCTATCCTGAGATAACACCCATGTTTTTTTCCTTTAACAGCTCCCTTGGAGCATGCCAGAGATGCAGGGGCCTCGGCTATATAAACATCACCGAAGAGGACTTCGAGCAGCCTGAAGAGCTCATTCCCTGTCCGGAGTGTAATGGTATGAGGCTTAAGAGGGAGTCTCTGGGGATTAAGCTTGGTGGCAAAAGCATTGGGGAACTTTCAAGGCTAAATGTTCGGGAGGCCCTTGAGTTCTTTGACAGCCTTGAGCTTACCGAGAGGGAGCAGTTTATCGCAAAAAGGGTTCTTAAGGAGATAAAGGACAGGCTTCTGTTTCTTGAGCGGGTTGGTCTTGGCTATCTGACCATAGACCGGCCTGCGGTCACCCTTTCAGGTGGTGAGGCACAGAGGGTGAGGCTTGCCACACAGCTTGGTTCATCCCTTACAGGGGTGCTTTATGTGCTTGATGAGCCAAGTATCGGGCTACATCCAAGAGACTGCGCAAGGCTTCTTGATACACTGAGACAGTTAAGGGATGCTGAAAACACCATCGTTGTCGTTGAACACGACGAAGATACCATCAGGGGGGCTGACTACATCGTTGACCTCGGCCCGGGCGGTGGTGTTAGAGGTGGCTGGGTGGTAGCAACAGGAAGCCCCGAGGAGATAAAGGAAAACCCTGACTCACCAACAGGGCTTTATCTTTCAGGAAAAAGGAGCATCAGAACCCCTGAAAGCAGAAGAACACCCACAGCCTATCTTACCCTGAGGGGCATAAACAAGCACAATCTAAGGGACCTTGATGTAAGCTTCCCCCTCGGTGTTATCTGCTGCGTAACAGGGGTGTCAGGCTCTGGAAAGAGCACCCTGGTGCTTGATGTGCTTTACCGTGGTGTTTCAGCGAAGATGAAAAAGAAAAGAGGATTGATTCCCTTTAAAAGGGCTGAAGGACTGGAGCTTGTTTCCCATCTTATCTGTATTGAGCAAAAACCCCTTGGCAAGACACCAAGGTCAAATCCTGCCACATACACAGGTGTATTTACAGAGATAAGAAACCTCTTTTCAATGACCGAAGATGCCCGTGTAAGGGGCTATAGCCCGTCCCGATTCAGCTTCAACCTCTCAGGTGGCCGTTGTGAGGTCTGTAAAGGTGAGGGTTACAAAAAGGTGGAGATGCACTTTCTGCCTGATGTCTATGTGCCTTGCGACGAGTGCGGTGGCAGGAGATACAACAGGGAGACCCTGCAGATTAAGTACCGTGGAAAGACCATATCTGATGTTCTTGAGATGACCATCTCCGAGGCTTACGACTTCTTCATAAACATCCCAAGGCTAAGGGAGAAGCTGAAACTCCTTGTGGATGTGGGGCTTGGATATGTGCAGCTTGGCCAGTCTGCCACCACCCTTTCAGGTGGTGAGGCACAGAGGGTAAGGCTTGCAAGGGAGCTCGGGAAGAAGACCGCAAGGGGCACGCTTTACATACTTGATGAGCCAACCACAGGTTTACACTTTGTTGACATCGAAAGACTGCTTGATGTGCTTAACCGTCTGGTTGACAAGGGAAACACGGTGCTCATCATTGAGCACAATCTTGATATAATAAAGTCTGCCGACTACATAATCGACCTTGGCCCTGAGGGTGGTTCTGAAGGCGGCAGGGTCGTGGCTCAGGGCACACCCGAGGAGGTGGCTCAAAACCCATCCTCCCACACGGGCAGGTTTTTAAAAGAAAGGTTAAAAAAGGAGAGACTCCATGAAAAGACTGCTCCTGTTTACGGTTAGCCTCCTGTTTATCGCATTCACCCTGACAGCCTGTGGCTCGAAGAGGGAGAGGCTTTTTAAGGACTCAAAGGTGATGATGGATACCTTTGTAAGCATCACCGTTGTAAGCAAATCAGAAAAGAAGGCCAGAGAGGCCATGGATGCTGCCTTTCAGGAATTAAAGAGGCTCGAGGGACTCCTTGATTTTTACTCACCCAAAAGCGAGATCTCCAAAATAAACAAAGGTAGTGGTGGAGTCCCGGTGTCTGTTACCCCGACCACTTTTTCACTTATTAACACAGCCCTTGAGGTATCAAAAATAACCGATGGTGCCTTTGACATCACCCTTGGTGTCTTAAACCGGAGGTACGATTTTTTCGAGAAACATCATCCCACAGAGTCTGAGATCAAGAAGCTACTACCCCTGGTGGGTTATAAAAAGATTGTCATTAACCCTGCGCTCAGGATTGTATTTTTGAAAAAGCCTGGCATGATGATTGACCCTGGAGGCATTACAAAGGGGTTTGCAGCAGACAGGGCAATCGAGGTGCTGAAGGCAAAGGGAATAAAGGCTGCCTTGGTTGCAGTGGCAGGAGACATCAGGGCATACGGGCTTAAGCCAGACGGAACACCCTGGGTGGTGGGCATAAGAGACCCGAGGGCAAAAAGTGCTGATGAGGTCTTTGCAACCCTGAAACTAACAGACATGGCAGTATCCACCTCAGGGGATTACGAGCGGTACTTTATAGAAAAGGGGGTTCGATACCATCACATCCTTGACCCGGAGACAGGTATGCCTGCAAGGGGGGTAATCAGCGTAACAGTGGTAGGCCCAAAGGCTACCTATACTGATTCCCTTGCAACAGCCGCCTTTGTTAAGGGACTAAAGGAGGGGATGAAGATGGTTGAGAAAAATGGCTATATGGCGGTAGTGGTTGACAGCTCTGGAAGGATATACCACTCAAAGGGGCTTGAGCCAATGCTTGAGTTACTTAAAAAACATATCGAGGTGAGAGATTGAAATTTATAAACCTCTTTAGAGATACAAGACCCCTTGACTGGTTGGTGCTGATTCTGGTAACCACCGTATCTGTGGCAAGCCTCTTTGTGGCACGGGCTACCTCTGCAAAGGCTTCAGACCTGGTAACAGTGGAGGTTAAGGGAAAGATAGTTTACAGGCTAAGTCTTTCAAAGGATACAGAGGTGGATGTTAAAGGTCCCCTGGGTATAACCCATGTGGTGATAAAGGACAGGCGCGTCAGGGTGACCCAGTCACCCTGCCCTGAGAAGATCTGTGTCCGCCAGGGATGGATAAGCCGTGGAGCCATTGTCTGCGTGCCAAACAGGGTGGTGGTCACGGTGGGGACAGAGATAGCAGACAGGTCAGTAGATGCAATCACAGGATAATCTACGCATCGCCATCCTTTCTGCCTTTGCAATAGGGCTTCATGTAGTGGAAAGACTGATTCCATCACCAGTGCCCTGGTTAAGGTTTGGCTTTGCAAACATCGTTATCCTTTTGTCACTTATACTGTATGGTTTCAGGGTGGCTGTTATGATTACCCTGATAAGGGTTCTGGTGGGCTCTCTGCTGGTGGGAACCTTTTTAGGACCCGGGTTTCTGCTCAGTTTCTCGGGAGGGCTTGTAAGCACCACTGCCATGTACGCCTGCCTCAGGGTCTTCAGGGCAGCCATCAGTGCCTTTGGCCTTAGTCTTATAGGCGCCTTCTTTCACAACCTCACACAGCTTGGTGTTGCCTATGCCCTTTTCATTAGAAGGCTTGATGCGGTTCTTTATCTGGCACCGGCGATACTCTTTCTTGGTATAATAACAGGTAGTATCAACGGTGTTGCCACCCTGGCAATTATAAAGAGGCTTAGGGAGTCATGAAGATCAGATGCCCGATTTGCAAACAGATGACCACCTGGGAGGAAAACCCCTACAGACCCTTTTGCTCGGAAAGGTGTAAGATGATCGACCTTGGCAAGTGGGCAATGGAGGACTACAGGATATCCACTCCAATGGAGGAAGACGAGGATGGACATCTTTCAGAAGATAGCAGAGCAGAAGATTCGTGAGGCCATAGAGCGGGGAGAGCTTGACAACCTGAAAAACTCAGGTCGTCCACTTGAACTTGACGACGACTCCTGGGT
>WFMM01000080.1 GCA_015484595.1 Nitrospirota bacterium
CCTTGCTGGTGAAGGCAATGAGGTGGTGCTTACTGGAGCAGGGCCTGTCTGGCTTTATCTGAAAATAGCCCATGCACTTCACGGTAAGGCAAGGAAATTGATTTACCGCAGCCCTGTAACTGGCGATGTGGTGATTTTTGACCACAGCCCTTTTTAGACCTGAATGTTGCATAAAAAACAACCACAGAGGACACGGAGTTAACATAGATATTTTTTGCAACTGTTAGGTTATCTGCTGCCAGAGAGGCTGATATTAATCTTGTCTTTTAATCTTATGAAGAACCCTGCGGCAAAAACACGTGGAATGCGCTCGCTGAGCATATTCATGAAACATAAAAAACACTGCTCTCCTCAGCTAGGCGGTGCTTAAGTGTAACAATAAGAGAAATTGCATATGGAAAAGGTCTCTAAAAAGGAATATCAGAAGTTTCTCAAAAGATATATCCCCTGACGAGGCATTGCTTGAGAGAGTTGTTGCTGTTCTGAAAAGGTAAAACTTGAGGCACTCATCTCAAAGGCAGTGGGAAATAGCATTAAAATAGATCTCTTGGTTATAATCTACCATGAAAAAAAACCTGATAAGAGGGGTTAACTGGATTGGCGATGCGGTGATGACCCTTCCAGCCATTCGCTCCCTTAAAGAGGCACTGCGGGATGAAGAACTCTGCCTGATGGTGAAAAAATGGGTATTACCTGTCTTTGAAAAAAACCCCTTCATTGAAAAGACGATCCTTTATACCGACGAGTTCAGAGGCATCAGTGGCAAGTTCAGGGCTGCAAAGCGTCTAAAAAGGGAGCGCTTCTCAAGGGCTGTGCTTTTTCAAAACGCCCTTGATGCAGCAGTGATTGCCTTTTTGGCTGGGATACCTGAGAGGGTTGGTTACTCAAGAGACGGACGGGGTGTACTTCTTACTAAGCCGGTGCCCTTTGATGAAAGGGCAAAGAAGCTCCACCACAGCCTTTACTATCTGAACATACTTAAACACATGGGCCTTGAGCCTCTTTACAGACACCCCTGGATACATCTTTCCCTTGACGAAAGGCTCCGTGCACAGGAGTATCTAAAGGGGAAAAAAAGACCCCTTCTGTTACTGAACCCTGGTGCCACCTTTGGTTCAGCCAAACGATGGCCTGCTGAGCGCTTCGCTGAGCTGGCTGAGATGATTATTACCAGACTGGGGGGCTCTGTCCTGATTTCAGGCTCAGAAAGGGAAAAGCCCATTGCCGATGAGATATTAAGAAAAATTAAAGACCCTGAAATAGAGGCAGATGTTAATGTTGTCGCAGGAGGCCTTACCCTGAGAGAGTTCATAGCGCTTCTCAGTCAGGTTGATGCCCTTGTCACCAACGACTCTGGCCCGATGCACCTTGCCTATGCAGTCGGCACTCCAGTGGTTGCACTCTTTGGCTCCACATCACCTGAGCTTACAGGGCCGCCTTCTTTCGTAAAACCAGAAAAGGCAGGATTTAAAGAGGTGACCGAATTCAGGCTTAGAGACAGGGTTATAACAAAGAGGCTACAATGCTCACCCTGTTTTAAAAGGACCTGTCCTGAAGGACATACCAGGTGCCTTGAACTTATAAGCGATGAAGAGGTCTTCGATGCCCTTAAGGAGATACTTCCTTCAAAAAGGGCTGTTTTTTTCGACCGCGACGGCACCCTTTGCAGGGATGCCCATTACCTGAGCCGTATGGAAGACCTTGAGATATTTCCGGATGTGCAAAGACTGAAAGAACTCAAAGAGGCAGGCTACATGCTCGTTGGTGTTACGAACCAGTCTGGTGTGGCAAGGGGTCTGATAAAAGAGGACTTCGTAAAGAAGGTAAACAATATCTTTATTAACAAATACGGTTTTGACGCCTTCTACTACTGCCCTCACCACCCTGACGAGCACTGCGCCTGCAGAAAGCCATCTCCCGGGATGCTTCTTCGGGCAAGGGCAGAGCTTGGCATAGACCTTAAAAAATCAATCGTGGTCGGTGACAAGGAGGTTGACATGGAGCTTGCCAAGGCAGTGGGATGTGAGGGGTTTTTCGTAAAGACCGGACAGGGCACCGAGACAGGGCTTGCTGACAGGACCTTTAACAGGCTATCTGAGGTTGTGGAATATATAAAAAACAAGGGATAGGGAGTAGGGGGTAGGGAGTAAAAAAACAGGGGTAGGGGGTATGGCATGGTTTTTGCTTAAAAAATACACAGTCGAAATATCGTATCTAAAAGAAACAAAGGGAGGAGTGGATGTCCTTAGACAGGGAGTTACTTAAGAAGATCAGAGAAAAAACGGCAAACATAGGTATTATCGGGCTTGGCTATGTGGGGTTACCGCTGGTAATAGAGTTCTGCCAGAGTGGGTTCAGGGTCACAGGCTTTGATGTTGACCCCAAAAAGACCGATGCCTTAAACAAAGGAAGCTCGTACATTAAACACATCCCCTCAGAGAGGATAAGGGATATAAAAGACAGATTCAGGGCAACCACTGACTTTTCTAAACTTAAAGAAATGGACTGCATTGTAATCTGTGTTCCCACCCCTCTTAACCGTCATCGTGAGCCAGATCTTACCTATGTGCTTTCCACAACAGAGACCATAGCGCGCTATCTGCAGAAAGGACAGCTCATTGTGCTTGAGTCAACCACCTACCCTGGAACCACGGATGAGGATATGAGAAAGATACTTGAGGCCACAGGACTTAAGGCAGGACGGGACTTCTTTCTTGCCTACTCACCTGAGCGTGAAGACCCCAATAACCCCGACTTCTCAACCCGAACCATACCAAAAGTGGTGGGTGGATACACAAAAAGATGCCTTAAGCTGGCAGATGCCCTTTACAGCTCAATCGTGGTAAAGACCGTGCCTGTTTCATCAACCAGGGTGGCAGAGGCAACAAAACTACTTGAGAACATCTACCGTGCAGTAAACATAGCACTTGTAAACGAGATGAAGGTTTTGCTTGACCGCATGGGGGTGAATGTCTGGGAGGTGATAGAGGCTGCAAAGACAAAGCCCTTTGGTTTTCAGGCATTCTATCCTGGCCCGGGCCTCGGTGGGCACTGCATTCCCATTGACCCCTTTTACCTTACCTGGAAGGCAAGGGAGTTCGACCTGAGCACCCGATTCATAGAGCTTGCAGGTGAGGTAAACACATCCATGCCCTATTATGTGGTAAATAAAACTATAGAAGCCCTTAACGAAAGGGGTAAGAGCATAAAGGGGGCAAAGGTGCTGATACTGGGGCTTGCCTATAAAAAGGACATCGACGACATCAGAGAATCCCCCTCACTTAAGCTTATGGAGATATTCGAAAAAAGGGGTGCCAGGGTGGACTACAACGACCCCTTTGTGCCCAGAACCCACAAAATGAGGCTTTATGACTTTAAAAAGAAGTCCATAAAGCTTACTGAAAGGAATCTTGCCAGGTACGATTGTGTGGTGATTGCCACTGACCATAGCACCTACGACTACGAATTCATCGTTAAACACTCAAAGCTCGTAATAGACACCCGAAATGCAACCGCTCCATACAGAAAAGGCTATAACTCAAAGGTGGTGCTTGCATGAAGGAGGAACAGTATGTATCCTGAGCACATCTTCAGACAGTACGACATTAGAGGGATTGCCGGGAAGGAGCTTACAGAGGACTTTGCCTTTTCCCTTGGAAGGGCATTTTCAAGGCTGCTTAAGGAGAAAAACCCTGACGCTAAAAGGGTTAGCGTGGGCCGTGATGTAAGGCTCAGTTCCTCGGCACTCAAAGAGGCAGTCCTTGAAGGTATATCTTCATCAGGTATTGATGTAGTTGACATTGGTGTCTGCCCTACCCCACTTCAGTATTTCTCCATTTTTCACCTCCACCTTGACGGTGGCATTATGGTCACAGGAAGCCACAACCCACCTGAGTTCAATGGCTTTAAACTTAGCATTGGCAGGGAGACCATCTTTGGCAATGACATAAAGAGGATAAGGGAGATCATCAATCAGGGGGATTATCTGCCTGAAAAGAGGGCATCGGTCAAACAGTATGACATCCTTTCTGCCTACAGGGACTTCATCATAAAGGATTTTTCCTATTTAAGCAGCGATGAATACCCTGTGTTTAAGGTGGTGGTGGACTCTGGAAACGGCACTGCCGGGCTCGTGGCACCTGAGATACTCCGAGGCATTGGCTGTGATGTGGTGGAGCTTTACTCCGAGCCTGACGGAAGGTTTCCAAATCACCATCCTGACCCTACGGTGGTCGATTACATACAGGACCTGATAAAAACAACCCAACAGGAAAGTGCCCACATGGGTGTTGGCTACGACGGTGATGCTGACCGTATCGGTGTGGTGGACACCGATGGAAGGATAATCTGGGGAGACCAGTTGATGGTCATCTTAAGCCGTGACATACTTTCAAGAAACCCTGGAGCAAAGGTGATAGCCGATGTAAAGTGCTCTGACATACTCTTTAAAGACATAAAGTCCCACGGCGGTATCCCCATCATCTGGAAGACAGGCCATTCCCTGGTAAAGGAAAAGATGCGAACCGAGGGAGCACTGCTTGCAGGTGAATTCAGCGGGCACATATTTATAAAGGAGAGATACTTTGGTTACGACGATGCCATATACACCACGGTTAGACTTATTGAGATTATGAAAAAAGCGGGTAAGCCCATCGCTGAACTCCTCTCTGACATCCCTGAACTCTACTTTACGCCTGAACTCCGCATACCCTGTGATGAGGAGATAAAAAACCCCGTTGTGGAAAGGATTGTAAAAAGATTTGTATCCTATAAAGAAAACGGTAACTCCCCTGAGAAGGTGCTTGACCTCAACACCATTGACGGCGTAAGGGTCAGGTTTTCCGATGGCTGGGCACTTATCAGAACCAGCAACACCCAGCCAGTGGTGGTTATGAGGGTGGAGGCAACCTCTGAGGAGGCATTGAACCGTTACAGGGGTTTTATTGAAGAAGAATTTAAAAAGGCAATGGAGGCAGTATGAAGGCATTAATACTCGCAGGTGGCTCTGGCACGAGGCTATGGCCTCTTTCAAGAAAGGGCTTTCCAAAGCAGTTTCTGAAACTTAACGGAAGCAGCTCTCTTTTAAAACAGACTGCTCAGAGACTGCTTCAGAAGCTCTCCATGGATGACCTGATTGTTCTTACAAACAAAAAGTACAAGTTTTACATAAAAGAGGAGCTTGAGGGCATTGAAAACATCATCCTTGAGCCTGTGGGCCGTAACACCGCACCTGCAATTGCCCTTGGTGCAAGGTTCTGTCTGGACAGACTGGACGCCACCCTAAATGAGGTGCTCTTTGTAAGCCCCTCTGACCACATAATAAAACCCTCTGAGGAGTTTGGACGGTTTCTTTCCCTTGCCGAAGAGGCAGCCCTAAGGGGGAGTATTGTCACCTTCGGGGTGGTTCCCACGAAGGCTGAGACAGGATACGGTTACATCAAGGTCAGAAAAGAAGAAAACCAGAAAGAGGGATTTTTTGAGGTTGAAAGGTTTACTGAAAAGCCTGACAGGCAGACCGCAGAGCAGTACCTCTCAGAGGGTGGTTACTACTGGAACTCCGGGATGTTTGCCATGAGCATCAAAACACTGGAGGAAGAACTGCAAAAACACGCCCCTGAGATTAAAAGGCTCTACGACCTTGGTTACGAAGGGATGCTTGAGCACTTCTCTGAGATGCCCGACATATCCATTGACTATGCCATTGCAGAGAAGTCTGACAGGGTTGTAAACATACCTCTTAGCCTTTACTGGAACGACATCGGCTCCTGGGATGCAATCTACGAGACATCGGAAAAGGACGAAGATGGAAATGTCTCCTTTGGCGATACCCTTAAGATTGACACCCGTAACACCATGATTATCGGAAACAAAAGGCTCATTGCCACCGTTGGGCTTGAGGACTGCCTCGTGGTCGAAACAGGCGACGCCATACTGATTGCAAAAAAAGGCGATGCCCAGAAGGTAAGGGATGTGGTTAAGAGCCTTAAGGCACAGGGGAGAAAGGAGGCAGATGAACACCTGACCGTTTACAGACCCTGGGGCAATTACACGGTGCTTGAGGAGGGACACCGATACAAGATAAAGCGTATCGTAGTAAAACCAGGTGCAAAGCTCAGTTTACAGATGCATCACCACCGCTCTGAGCACTGGATAGTGGTTAAGGGCACTGCAAGGGTCAGGATTGGAGAGGAGGAGATATACATTCACGAAAACGAATCAGCCTATGTGCCCAAATCCACCCTTCACAGGCTTGAAAACCCGGGCAGGGTTGCGCTGGAGATAATAGAGGTTCAAAACGGTGAGTATGTTGAGGAAGACGACATCATCAGGTTCGACGACACCTATGGCCGTAACAGTGAAGACTGAGTGAGCAGACTTCCAAGCCTCGTTTTAAGCTCTGCCATAAGGGTCTTCTTGCCTACCTGGTATCTGATGTCAAGGTCCAACCTTGAGTTCCTTATGTCTTTGACATCCTGCACTATCCTTCCAGTGATCTGAGCATTAAACTCCCCCTGCGTGGTAAGCCTCCTAAGTTCAATAACACCATCTTTCACACTGCACTTAAGTATAAGCTTTTTAAAATTCATCTTTACCCCTGATGTGTTAATGCTTAGACCTTGAGCCTCCATATCCACCTTTCCATCCTTTAAAAGCCCTGTGCCTCTGTCAACCACCATTGATACAGTCCCATTAAATACCGCCCCTTTTGCGTTTGGGTCCTTGTAATCATCAAAGAGGGCATCGATAAAGTAAAGCCCCCCTCTGTAGCCTATCTTAAGGAACAGGCCCTTTTTCCTCAAGGCAATAAGGTCACGCTCTGAAAGGAGCCCGAAGGGGTCTATCCTGACCGTTACACTGTCTTCGCTCAGGGTAAGGCCACTGTACTTAAGGGTCAACCCCTTAAGGGTAACACTGGTAAGAGATGCATCCACCACCGAGTACTGAAGATTAAGGGGAAGTTCAGAGCTGAGCCTCTTTAAAACCCCGCTGTAAACAGTCCTGTAGGGGAACCACAGATAAAGACCCAGCAAAAAGGAAAGGATAAAAGCCGTAATCTTGCCTGTCATATCTTTTCTATCTGCAACCGTAGTTCAGCGTATTCAGGGCTGTCAAACCTCTTTTTTATTGAAAAGGTGTTTATCCTGAGATTGCCATAGGCCCTTATCTCGGAAAACACATCCACCACCTCTCTTAGCGTTACCTTTGAATATATCACCTCTACCACATCCCTTTTCCCAGGCACAGGTTTTATCGAGTCAATCCTATCTGAAAGACCCTGTTTTTTGCTTATGTCCTCAATAAAGGTAAGCACCCCACCCTTTATCACTCTGCCCCTGTTTCTTCTGGCAACCCTTTTCAGGTACTCATACTCCTTACCAAGCCTTAAGACCTTATAGTAGGTCTTTTTAAGCTCATCCCTTCTCTGGATGTTTCCTTTCAGTATGCCCCGGGCAAAAAGGGAGGTTAGAAGAAAAATCAGTATATAAAGGGCTGCCACTGTCATCCTGTAGGTCATGATTTAATCCTCCCTGCAATGGAAAAGGAAACGCCCTCTTTTTCAACCTTTGCCGATTCGGTCTTGAAGTCCATCTTCAGCCCTTTCTTTAACATACCGATTGCCCTGTCAAGTGCCTCAAGGCTTTCAGCCTTACCCTTTATCCTCAGGTACTCCCTGCCAAGGCTAAGGGACTCAACGGTTGCCCTTTCTGAAAATGCCTCTGTAACCTTAAGCATTATCTTCAAAGGCTCCGCACCTACGGTCATGCTGTCCTTTAGTTTTTTCACCTTAAAAAGCAACATTCCGTAAGGGTCTGACTCTCCCTGAAGACCTGCCTTTTTGTAAACCTCCTCTATCTCCTTCTCATAGACAGCCATCTCCCGTTTGACAGGCATAACCCTCAGGATAAGGGCACTGACAAACAGAAGATAGAGCACAGACCATATCACCAGGTCCCACTTTACCGTGCTCAGAACTCCCCTTTTCTCACCTGTCAGTGCCTTTTTTATGTTTATCCTTTTAAGTGTGCCCCCTTTGTAAAGCCCGACGACCATCTCTACAATCCTCTGGTATCCCTCTTCATTCAGGTCTATGATGTTTTCCAGGGCCTCACCATCGTATCCCTCCACATCACCCTGGATGTGTATGAAACCCTGTGCATCCTTTATCAGGCATGTCTTTTCGGTCTTTAAGAAAAAGGTGCCCTTCATTGCAGTAACAGCAACTGCAGAGGGTGTGGTTATAAGAGAGGCCTTTTCAAATAGTGTTTTAAGTCTCTTAGCCGATTCTTTAAACCTTCTCGTATAAAGACAGGCAATAACAGGGCTGGTCATGAGGTAGCAAAAATCATCCTCCTTTATCTGTTCATCAGGTGCAAGCCCCTCCAGATAGAGCCTGACCATCTGGTTAAGTCTACGCTTCTTCTGGGGCTCTATGTTTGTCTCAATAAGGGTAATCAGGCTGTCTGGTATAAGGAGTATGTAGCCTGGCTTAAGCCCCTCAAGGGACTTTAAGGAAAGGGGCTTGGGCTTTTCTGCCCCTGAGCTGTAAAGAAAGATCTCATCCTCTTTGCATAAAACTATCTCAGGCACCGCCATAGAAAAACCTTACTCCTTCAAGATATTTCAGAAGCCTTGCACTCCCCTTGCTCTTACTAAATACCGAGGATACATCAACCTCTGTCTCACCAAGCTCTGAAACTACATGCACATAAAGCATTGGGCTCTTTACTGTAACATACCTCTGCACGCTAAGATATAGCTGGTCATCAATGCCAGGGATCTTTCTCAGTTCAGAGACATCCCTGAAGGGGTGCTCCTCTCTGTACTTGATGATCTCCTCTGAAAAGGGCTCAAGCTCGGGCAGGTAGGCATCTATTACCTCCTCTGGTGCAAAGTTTATATTAATCCTGCCGTCGGTATCCTCGGTGTTTAAATAGGCCATGTCAGTGGCCCTCAGGTTAAACTGCTTTCTTTTTAAAAAGAGCTCCCCAGGGCTGTAGGGCCTTTGCTTTTTAAGATACTCCCTGAGCCCCTCCACATCCATATCAGGGTCTATCTTATAGAGTGCATCCTCAACCCTTGATGAAAAATCCCTGTCTAAAAGCTTCACAAGGGGTATCCTGCTGTTAAGGGGCACAATCTTTATGCTAAGTGTGCCATCAGGTGTGGGAATCACCGGAAGGGTTGCCCATGTCTCGTCAGGGCCGTCGTAGAGGTTGTCGTCATCCTTTAATATCTCAACGAGGGCCTTCAAAGCGGTTGAACAATACACATAGCCCTGTAGCCTCTTTTGAACCATCCTCACCTGGGCATAGTTTGCCGATGCCCTTTCGTTCTGCATAACCGTAAGGGTTATAAGGGCTGCAACCACGAGCAGCACACTTACGAGCACTGCGCCGCGGTGCCCTAAATCAGTCGTCCTGCGGTTACTGACCATTTCCTTCCCATGTAAGTGTAGACCACCCTGATAAAGTCATCAGAGCGGGGCTCTTTCTTCCACCGATGGTCTGCATAAAAGTAGACCTCAAACCCCTCGATATCCTCAAACAATCTAAGCCTCATGAGCTCTGCGCCTTCGCTGTCTGTTTCTTCCCTGAAAAGCACCTCTTTGCCATCAACCTCCCTTATGAAATACCGCACCCTTACAGGCCTTGAAAAGGCATAATAGAGTGAATTGGTTGTCTGAAAGCTCATCTCATCACCGTAAAAACCTGTCTCCACCTTGACACCTCTATCAAGCATCGTCCTTATATCAGACCTCAGCAGCTCAGAAAATACCAGATACTCCCTCAGCCCCTCTGTCCTCTTCTTAAGCCCATCCTCAACATCAATGGTAGTTGCAAAGGCAGAGTATAGCCCTGTTATCACGATGCCTGTAATTGCAAGGGCTATGAGCACCTCTATAAGCGTAAGCCCTTTATTTGTAGTACCGGTAGACAACG
>WFMM01000081.1 GCA_015484595.1 Nitrospirota bacterium
GAAGGCATCTAAGCGGGAAGCCCACCCCAAGATAAGGTCTCCCTGAAGGTCCCTGGAAGACTACCAGGTTGATAGGCTGGAGGTGTAAGCGGGGTAACCCGTTGAGCCAACCAGTACTAATAGACCGTCCGACTTGACCTCTACTTACCCCTATACCAGTATCCTCCTGTTGTTAAAGAATTAATACCTTTTACCAGACACATCTTTAGTTTCCTTATTGAGTATTGACAAAAAATAGTATATAATGAAAAAAAAGGGATATAATCCCTTTTTATTTTTGTATAAAATTTGTATAAAAAAGGATGGTGGTATATAGATGAGAGAAAGGGATATATTTGAAGAGATAATCACCCTTGGAAAAAGAAGGGGAATGCTCACATATGATGAGATTAACGAGGCTCTACCCTCAGAGTACTTCTCTCCAGACGAGCTGGAAGACCTGATGGACCTCCTTCAGGATATGGGAGTAAAGGTAGTGGATGAAGGTTATGCCCAGGCTGAAGTAACACAGGAAGAGCCAGAGGAGTACGAAAAAACAGAAGACCTCGTTCAGGCTTACTTTCACTCAATGGGTGACATCTCCATACTTACCAAAGACGAAGAGACTGAGCTTGCTAAAAACCTTGAAGAAGGTAGAAATATCATAAAGAGCATCGTAACCAAGCTCCCGATCTACAGAAAGTTTGAGATGGGCTTAGAAAACGAAGAGGAGATGATGAACGAGGACGAAAGGGCTGACGAGGTCCTGAGACTGACCCTTGAACACCTTGAGGAAGTAAGCAGGTATATCAAATCACTTGATAAAAAGGTTGAACGATACAAGGGAATTAAGGGGCTAAGAAAGCTGATAAGGGAGAAGAAGAAAAAGGGAATAAAGCCAGTAAAACTTGAGGCACTTTATAAAGAGGTAAACGAAGAGTACAAAAGACTGGAGGCAGAGCTTGGCGTAAAGATAGACGACTTCAGACAGATGTGGGACAGGATATCAAAGGCTCAGCAGCTCGTCACCACAGCCAAAAACGAGCTTATTACCCGTAACCTGAGGCTTGTGGTTAACATAGCCAAAAACTATGTGGGTCGTGGACTTCCACTTCTTGACCTGATACAGGAAGGTAACATCGGTCTTATGAAGGCCGTTGATAAGTTCAAGTATGAGAAGGGCTTTAAGTTCAGCACCTATGCAACATGGTGGATTCGTCAGGCAATCACAAGGGCTTTGATAGACCAGACAAAGACCATCCGTGTGCCTGTGCACATGATGGAATTCTACAACAGGGTCACAAAGGTCACCCGTGAGCTTACACAGGTGCTCGGCAGGGAGCCTTCTAACGAGGAGATTGCGAAGAAGCTTGGCGTTCCAACCAGAAAGGTTGAAGAGGTTTTCAGGGCAATACAGGATCCAATTGCGCTTCAGACCCCTGTTGGAGACGAGGATACAGAGCTTGAAGACTTCATAGGCGATGTAAACAGCCCCTCTCCATACTCTGATGCTGAAAGGGCAGAGATGTCTGACCACATCCAGAGGGTCCTAAGCACCCTGACCCCAAAGGAGGAAAAGGTCATCAGGATGCGCTTCGGCATCGGGGTTGACCGTGACCATACACTTGAAGAGGTGGGGAGACATCTTTCCATTACCCGAGAAAGGGTGCGTCAGATTGAGGCAAAGGCCCTAAGGAAACTGAAACATCCAAGCAGACTGAGGGCATTAAAGATACTGATGTCCTCTTAAAGATAAAGGCCCCGGGGAACCCGCTCCCCGGGGTTTTTTCTTTTACTAAAACCCTTAAGTCTACTGTAAAGTAACACCCTTTTGAAAAACTCCTCCATCATGGAGCATCTATAAAGCCCTAAGTTGGTTATCACAGGCATTAAGGGAAGTCTCCTTTTTAACTCCATAGCAAAAAGACCACTTCCCATCATAATCTCTCCAGTTTCTCTGTATATCTTTGTATCATTAAGCCCGCAACTTGGTGAACGGCTCTTAAGGACAAAACCGCTAAGATTAAGCCCCTGTAACTCCTTTAATTTTTCAGTAATCCAGACCTTAAACCGCTCTGTATAATCAACCCCGGAATACCGGGCAATCAAACAGGGCTTTTCATCTCTGACGCGGACAATCACGGGCTCTCGTGGCACTGGTAAGCCACACTCTACCTCGGGGCAGACAGGCACCCATTTAAGATATCTTCCAAAGGTATCCCGCAGCAGTCTATCAAGTGAATTTCCACCGTCGTATCGCACATTTCTACCCAGAAGGCAGGCACTTATTCCAACCCTTAGCTCTCTGTTCATTTGCCAATGCAAAAGGAGCTGAATATCCTGTTCAGGATATCCTCTGTGGTTACGGCTCCCACTATCTCTCCAAGTCCGTCAAGGGCATCCCTTATCTCAAAGGCAATAATCTCATAGGGTGAACGGTTATTTATTGCCTCTTCTGAAGCCTCAATCGCAGCCACTGCCCTGTCTATTGCATGCCTGTGCCGGAGATTGGTAATAACGATGCCTTCATCTGCGATGCCATGCCTCAGGAGCTTTTTAACAATCATATCTTTTAACTTATCCAGACCGTCACCTGTGAGGGCTGAAATCCTTACCTGCTCCAGGTCTTGAGGAAGAAGGGATAGCTCTATTTTTGTTTCAAGGTCAGATTTGTTTAAAACCACAATGGTGTTTTTCTGCCCTACCCTCTCAAGCATCATCCTGTCTTCCTCTTTTAAAGGCTGGCTTGCATCAAGCACGGAAAGCACCAGGTCAGCTCCATCAATAGCCTTAAGGCTTCTTCTTACACCCTCTGCCTCGGCAAGGTCGTGGGTTTCTCTGATGCCAGCGGTATCCATGATTCTAATGGGAAGGCCTGCTATATTCAGATATTCCTCGATTACATCTCTTGTGGTGCCAGGGATTTCGGTAACGATTGCTCTATCCTGCTTCATCAGGCAATTAAGTAAGGATGACTTTCCCACATTTGGCCTTCCAACTATCGCCACCTGTGCACCCTCTCTGAAAAAGCGTGCCTCCTCGTAGGTGGAACTGAGCTCTTTCAGTTCAGTTCTGACCGACTGTAGCCTTTCAATTATCTCTTTTTCAGTGCTCAGTTCAAGCTCCTCCTCTGGAAAATCGATATACGCCTCAATGTGCATGGCTATCTCGGTTAATTGCTCCCTCAATGAGGTTATTTTCTCCGAGAGGCCACCCCTTAACTGGTTCATAGCAATCCTTGAGCTTCTCTCTGTCTTTGCCCTTATAATGTCCAGTGTGGCCTCAGCCTGCGAAAGGTCGATGCGGCCGTTCACAAAGGCCCTCATGGTAAACTCTCCAGGCTCAGCAAGGCGAGCACCCTGCTTCAGCAATACCTCAAGCACCTTCCTCACTGAAAGCACCCCTCCATGGCAGTTTATCTCAACCATGTCTTCCCTCGTGTAGGTGTTTGGTGCCCTGAGTACAGTTAAAAGCACCTCATCAATAGCCCCTCCTGTTTCAGGGTCTACAATAAATCCATAAAGCATGCAGTGGGTGGGTGTTTCGTCAATGACTTTTTTCTTTGTAGAGCTAAAGACCCTCTTTGCAATATCCAATGCCTGAGGGCCTGAAAGCCTGACAATACCTATTGCACCTTCTCCAAGGGCTGTTGATATTGCGGCAATTGTATCCTCAAGATTTATCATTGCGGTAACTTTACGGCTGGCTCAAGATGGGTTAGATAAAAAATTGGGGTGAGTGATGGGACTCGAACCCACAACCCCTGGAGCCACAGTCCAGTGCTCTGACCAATTGAGCTACACTCACCGTATGCAGTAAATATTTTAACAAAAAAACAGATAAAATTCCAATAATATAAAGCCCTGCGGGGAATAAAGGGAAATAAAAAGGGCAGGTCCGAAGACCCGCCCTTTACCACAGAGGGTTAGGATGTTTTTACTTCCATGCAGGTGACCTGCCGAAGTGGCATCTGATGTTGGAGCAGGTGAAGTCTGTCTGATAGGCAGGTGTAGAGTTACCATCAAATGCCCAGTTAGCTGGATTGATGTGGTCAGCGCTATCAGTATGGTTGTTTGTATTGGTCATGTCATGACATACTGCACAGACCTCGTGATTCGTTGGACCCCAGTTTGATATGTCGTCTGTCGGATTCCATGCCCACACGCCATCGTTAGGCTCGTAGGACTGCTGGATGTTGCTTGTATGCACTGAGTGTGCACCTGTGGCAGGTGGATAACCATGACAGTCATTACACTTGGTTCCACCTGTCTGCTCAAGGACTCCATCCATGTGCTGAGCAGAACCATCATTACCATTGTGTGGATGGCAGCCTGAGCACTGACCAGGAGTTACACCACTATGATTATATAGTGTAGAGTTATATGGTGGATTGTCGTGACAGGAGCCACAGACCACATTGTCCACTCCCCATGTTGGATTAGGTGTGTAGTTGGCATCGGTCTTTGCACTTGCAGTGA
>WFMM01000082.1 GCA_015484595.1 Nitrospirota bacterium
CGTTACTTTGAGGCACGGCTCGTGCCTGTTACGGAAAAGGAAGCAGTGGCACTTATCAGGGACTTTACAGACTGGATAGAGACTCAAAACAGACTTAAAAAGTATCAGACAGACCTTGAGGCAATAGTAGAAGAAAGAACCAGGGAACTAAAAGAACGGATTGGTGAGATCGAACTTTTAAACAAAGGAATGATGAATCTGCTTGAAGACCTTCGGGAGGCAAACAGAAAGCTTGAGATAACCACTAAAAGTCTTAGAGAGTCAAATGAGGAGCTTGAGGGCTTTGCCTATTCGGTCTCACACGACCTGAGGGCCCCTCTTCGTGCCATGCAGGGCTTTTCCGAGGCACTGCTTGAGGACTACTCAGACAGGCTTGATGCACAGGGTCTTGAGTATGCAAGGAGGATTCAGGAGGCAGCAAAGAGGATGGACAACCTGATACTTGATTTGCTATCCTATAGTAGAATAACCCGTGCAGATATAAGACTTCAGCCTGTAAAGCTGGAGGGAGTGATAAAAGAAGCGATAACTCAGCTTAGTGAATTTATTGATGAAAAGGGGGCAAAGGTGTCGGTCTCAGACAGACTACCTACGGTAAAGGCAACTCACAGCATTGCCCTTCAGATCTTTACCAACCTTATAAGCAATGCCATAAAGTTTTCACGCCCTGATGTAACACCAGAGGTCAAAATCTACTCAGTAGACTCAGATGACAACAGGGTGAGGGTATTCGTTCAGGACAACGGCATCGGCATTAAACCCGAACACTTTGACAGGATCTTCAGGATATTTGAGAGGCTTCACGGCATAGAAACATACCCTGGCACAGGTATTGGTCTTGCAATCGTAAGAAAAGGAGCAGAGAAGGTTGGTGGCACCGTGGGTGTAGAGTCCACCCCTGGCAGAGGAAGCCGTTTCTGGGTGGAATTTCAAAAATGGAAATCCGAGGGGGCATCAGATGGAGACCAGAAAACCGATACTCTTGGTTGAAGATGACCCTAACGACAGGATGTTAATCAAACGGGCATTTTTAAAGTCAGGGCTTGTTAATCCCATACTTGAGGTTACAAATGGAGAAGAGGCAGTTCAGTATTTTGAGGGAAAAGGCATCTACTCAGACAGAAAAAGGTACCCCCTTCCTGTGATTACCCTGCTTGACCTGAAGATGCCAAAGATGAACGGCTTTGAGTTTATCCAATGGGTAAGGAGCCATCCTGAGCACAAAAAAAACATCATCGTGGTGTTAACATCGTCAAAGGAATCACCCGATGTTAACCGTGCCTATGAACTTGGGGCGAATTCCTACTTGGTAAAGCCTGTTGAGTTTTCTGACCTGATGAATCTGGTAAAGGAACTCCATCTTTACTGGTTAATAATCAATGAACTACCAGTCGACTATAAAGGGGTGTAGCCTATGCTTAGGGTGTTGTTAGTAGATGATAACCCTGACGACAGACTGCTCGTAAAGAGGCATCTCTCATCAGAGTTTAGCAATATCCAGTACATCGAGGTCACTAATGATGCCCAGTTTGAGGATGTCCTCAGTAACCAGGGCTTTGACCTTGTGGTTACCGACTATCAGCTTAACTGGTCAAACGGCATTGATGTTTTAAACAGGATAAGAAAGAGACTGCCAGACATGCCCGTTATCATGTTTACGGGCACTGGAAGTGAAGAGGTGGCAGTAGAGGCAATGAAGCTTGGCCTTGACGACTACATCTTAAAGTCCAACAAACACGCAAAGAAGCTCCCTGTTGCTGTAAAGTCGGTGCTTGAGAAAAAACAGACCCAGAGAGAAAAGAGACAGCTTTACGATACCCTTGTTACGGTTTTTAATCAGACCCCTGAGGGCATATTCTTACTTAACAACGACAACATAATAGCCCTTACCAACCAGATTGCAGACGAGTACCTCCTTCTGATTGAGGGTAAAAAGAGGGGAGACACCCTGAAAACCCTTGCTGGAAAACCAATAGAGCACTACTTTGTCTCACCACCGAACATAATCTGGCATGAGATCACCATTTCCAAACCTGCTAAACGCATATTTGAAGTAGGCGGAAGATACATTATATCTGAGGGTATCCCCTTTGGCACTGTCTTCATAATCAGGGATGTCACAGAGGAAAGAAAGACAGCAGAAAAGCTCCTTTCACAGGAACGACTTGCTGCTATAGGACAGCTTGCCGCTGGAATAGCTCATGACTTTAACAACATCCTCACTGGAATCATAGGCTATGCAGAGATCCTGTCCTTTGACGAAAATCTCCCCTACGAGATAAAGAAAAGGATAGACATAATCTTAAGAAGTGGGCATCGTGCAGCAGAGCTTGTAAAACAGATACTCGACTTCAGCAGAAAGTCCATCACCTCAAAGACCACCTTTGACCTTATACCCTATTTAAAGGAGTTTGTAAAGTTCATATCCAGGACGCTTCCTGAAAACATACAGATCGATTTTCGGTCAGACCCAAAAAAGTGCCCCATTAAGGCAGACCCCACCAAGATACAACAGGTTCTTACCAATTTAGTGGTAAACGCAAAGGACGCCATGCCCGAGGGAGGCACCATCACCATCACTGCACGGGAAAAATATATCGTGGACGACAAGCCCTTTTCTGAGATGACAACCGGAAAATGGGTAGAAATAATGGTTAAAGACACCGGTACAGGCATACCTAAGGATGTGCTCCCCCACATATTTGAACCCTTTTTCACCACTAAAGGCGTTGGAAAGGGCACAGGCCTTGGGCTTTCGCAGGCATACGGAATAGTAAAACAGCACGACGGTTTCATAGAGGTAAAGACCGAAGAGGGTAAATACACAGCCTTTTATGTCTATCTACCCATCACAGATACCGAAGCCGCTGAAGAATTAAAGCCAAAGGAGCCACCCATACCTGAGGGAAGTGGTGAAAAGATACTGGTTGTTGAGGATGACGAATCAGTAAGAACACTTGCGATAAACCTTCTTAACGAGATTAACTATCAGGTTGAAGTAGCAGCCACTGCTCAGGAGGCACTCCAGATCCTGAGGCATAAGGGAGAAGAGTTCAACCTCGTAATAAGTGACCTGGTGATACCTGATTTAAATGGCCCCGAACTTTGCAAGAAGATCAAGGAAATCGTCCCTGGCATACCTGTGATTGCCATGAGTGGCTACCCTCTTATTGAGGAAGACAAAAAGACAATACTTGAGCACTTTGACAGTTTCCTTCAAAAACCCTTCTCAATAAAGTCATTAGCCGAAACCGTAAAGAACTCTCTCCATAGGGAATGACCAATGGGAAAAGGTCTTAGTGGCACTGTGTCTGAACAAAAAAGAAGGGGTGACTTCTAAGGAAGTCACCCCTTCTTAAATCTTAACTCCGGCAGCGACCTACTTTCCCACGACCTCCCGGTCGCAGTATCATCGGCCCTGGCGGGCTTAACTTCCGTGTTCGGAATGGGAACGGGTGTTTCCCCGCCGGTATAGCCACCGGAAATCGTTGGCTAATAAAATATTATATGGTTCAAAGAACAAAAAAGTCAAGCAAACATTTTAATTAGTAACTATACCTTTCGTCCATAACCAATAACTAATATACCAATATACCAATTAACTAATTATATTTCTTTAACAACAGGAGGATACTGGTATAGGGGGTAAGTAGAGGTCAAGTCGGACGGTCTATTAGTACTGGTTGGCTCAACGGGTTACCCCGCTTACACCTCCAGCCTATCAACCTGGTAGTCTTCCAGGGACCTTCAGGGAGACCTTATCTTGGGGTGGGCTTCCCGCTTAGATGCCTTC
>WFMM01000083.1 GCA_015484595.1 Nitrospirota bacterium
CAGGTAAACTCCTCTTCCTCCCTGCCAAAGTGACCGTAACAGGATGTCTTTTTGTATATTGGTCTTCTGAGGTCAAGCTTCTCTATAATACCCTTCGGTGTGAGGTCAAAGACCTTGCGAACTATCCTGACAATCTCCTCTGAGGGTATCTTTCCTGTCTCATAGGTATCAACCAGTATGGACACTGGCTCCGGGACGCCTATTGCATAGGCTATCTGCACCTCTACCCTTTCGGCAATCCCTGCAGCCACGATGTTCTTTGCAATGTATCGTGCCATGTATGCACCAGAGCGGTCCACCTTTGTGGGGTCCTTTCCAGAAAAGCACCCACCACCGTGACGGGCAACTCCTCCATAGGTATCAACGATTATCTTTCTTCCTGTAAGTCCTGTGTCACCCATCGGGCCACCAATAACAAACCTTCCTGTTGGGTTAATGTGGTAAACCACATTTTCCTCATCAAGCAGCTCAGCAGGCACAATGGGTTTTATCACCTTCTCTATAACATCCTCCCTTATCTCCTTAAGGGTAACATCAGGGTTGTGCTGGGCTGAAACAACGATGGAGTCTATCCTGTAGGGCCTGCCATCACGGTACTCTATGGTCACCTGTGTTTTACCATCAGGTCTCAGGTAACCAAGGATGTCCTTTTTTCTTACCTCCGCAAGCCGCATGGCCAGTTTATGGGCAAGCATGATAGGAAGGGGCATCAACTCCTCTGTCTCGTTACAGGCAAATCCAAACATAAGACCCTGGTCACCTGCGCCACCCACATCAACACCCATTGCAATGTCGCCTGACTGACGGTCTATGGCGGTTATTACTGCACAGGTCTCGTAATCAAAGCCATATTTTGCCCTTGTATATCCTACATCCCTGATGGTCTCTCGCACGATATCAGGTATGGGGACATAACAGCTTGTGGTTATCTCTCCAGAGACAAAGGCAAGCCCGGTGGTTACCATGGTCTCACAGGCAACCCTGCCATAGGGGTCTTCCCTTAAGATGGCATCAAGTATTGCATCAGATATCTGGTCGGAGACCTTATCAGGGTGACCTTCGGTAACTGACTCTGAAGTGAAGTAGTAGTTTTTCTTTGGCATGACTCACCTCCTGAGTATAAAATTCTAAACTCTAAATTCTATACATTAATTAGGGTATAGCGTGTAGGGTGTAGGGAGTAGTTTTTAGTTTTGAGTGCATAGTTTTTAGTGTTCTTTTAAAAACCTTAACTCAACACTCAAAACTCATCACTCAACACTAACTACACCCCCAACCAACGCAATCAACGCAATAAACTCAAAGAACGCTATCAACGCAATTAACGCAATAAACGCTATTAACGCAAATCATACCAAGCTATTTTAACAGTTTGCTTTGTATAATAGAAAGTGAAATGGAAAAGTTTCCGGTAATTAGAGAGATGACCATTGGTGACCTTGAAGAGGTTTTCAGAATAGAAAGGGATTCATTCAGCATCCCCTGGTCAAAGGATTCCATAAAAAAGGAGATCGAAAGTAAAAACTCCGTCTGTCTTGTGGCAGAAACTGAGGGCTCAATAGAGGGTTTTATAATGGCAAGAGCTGTGCTGGATGAGGCAGAACTCCTTGAATTTGCTGTAAGAGAGCACTCAAGGGGAAGGGGGATTGGAAGAGAGCTGCTTTCCAAGGTGCTTGATGCCTTGAAACAGAGAGGGGTTAAGGTGGTTTATTTAGAGGTTCGTCCTTCAAACAAAGTGGCAGTGGGTTTATACAAAAGTGCAGGATTCTCAGAGTATGGCAGGAGAAGGGACTACTACATGGAGCCCCGTGAGGACGCCCTCTTAATGAAACTTCCTGTCGAAAAACTCTAAACTCTTCTTCACATGCTCCATGTCGTGAGCCTCAACCGTAAGGACAATGTCAGTTCTTTCAGGAAGCCCCAGGATTTCAAAGAGCTCGTCAAAGGGAAACACCCCAAGCCCAGGTGCCCAGTGGTGGTCTCTTGTGGTATCGTTGTCATGCATGTGTAGTTCCTTAACCCTTTCTGTTCCTGTGATCTCAAACCACTGTCTGAGGTTTATACGTGAAAAGAGATTGAAGTGCCCTGTATCAAAGCAAAGTCCAAAGCTTTCTGAGTCTATCTTTGAAAGTAACATGGCAAGATTTTCTGGATGGTCTTCAAATATGTTTTCAACCGCAATGGTGACACCCTTCATCTGGGCAAACTCTACCATCGGCTCCCATGTCCTTAGGCTTTGCTCAAGCCATACATCCACCTTATGGTCATACCTCCACTTTTCATAACCTGAGTGAAGCACGACCGTGTGGGCACCAAAAAGCGATGCAACTTCGATACTCTGGGTAAACCTCTGCATGGTTACATCCCGAACCAAGGGGTCCAAAGCCCCTGGTGACAGGTCCATAAAAGGGCCGTGAATGGTCAGTGAAGGACGGTAGGAAAAAAGCCTGAGGGTATCCTCAAGCTCCCTCTTGCTCAGGCTATCCAGTTCCTTTGCGCTCAGGTACACCTCGAGATTGACCTTCAGCTCATTGATAACCTGTATAAACTCCTTCAGTCTGCTCAGTGGAATGTGAAAGTGAAGGTTTTTATTTTTTGGCTGTTTCAGTTTTTTGAGATTTTGATTCGGATTTTCCGCCATTTTTCTCAGCTTCCATTGCCTTTTTACGGTCCTTTGAGGCGTAATCGGTCAGATACCAGCCCGAGCCCTTCAGAATGAAACTGGACGCAGAGATGAGTTTTTTCAACTGCCCGCCGCACTCTGGGCAGGTCGTAAGGGGTTCATCACTGAACTTCTGGACAACCTCAAGCTCCTTGTTACACTTCTGACATAGATACTCATAGATGGGCACTTTGAGACCACCTCCTTCACTGTTAGAGCCTGTTGAGCAGGCTCTAACTTACTGATTTTTAATTAAAAAAATTCCTTATTCTAAAAATCTTTTAACCCCAGTGTATTTCCTCAGTTTTCTTAAACAGCCTCTGATAATGCTGAAACTCCTGCCCGATGCTGCAGGAAATCGAGGAATAGTTGTAATATTTAGATTAAAAACTTTGCCCCTGCTCTGTCAAATCAGTCCCTTAGAAGCTTACGCTCTGTCTTTCAAGCAGCATCTCACCAAGGAAGCTTCCTGGCTTTATCTCAGCATTCTTAATAAGCTCTGCTCCCTCAAGTCCGTAGGGTTTTACACAGGATGCACAGACATAAAACTTAACATCAAAGTCCTCGGTAAGGGTCTTTATAAGCTCTGGAATGGGGGAGAAACCATCCTTCTTTTGCCATGTGATTGTCTCGGCAAAGCCCTTCTTTGCAAGCAGCACACCTTCGTTGATGAGGAAGAAATCAAGCTCGATATCAAAGGCCTTCATGTTGGTGGCAAGCTGCATTGCACCTGCTGCCACATCGGGTTTGTCAAAAGAGTGGTTCAGGATAAAAACAAACTTTTTCTCAGACATGATAACCTCCTTGCTCTTATAAAGATTTTAGTTTTACAGGAGCCACGCCCTCTTATTATTATACTGACTGGTCAGTCTATATGCAAGAGAAAATTTCAATTAAACTGCCACTACTTTAGATTAAGCACATCCAGCATATCGTAAAGGCCAGGCTCCTTACCATAGACCCACAGGGCTGCCCTTATAGCCCCTCTTGCAAAGGTATCCCTGCTTGAAGCCTTATGGGTTATCTCTATCCTTTCACCCATTGTTGCAAACATAACGGTATGCTCCCCAACGATGTCACCAGCCCTTATACACTGGATGCCTATTTCTTTGCTGTCCCTTTCACCGATCAGGCCCTTTCTTGCGTAAACAGCCACATCGTCAAGCTCCCTGTCAAGGGCCTCAGCAATCACCCTTGCCATCTTCAGGGCAGTTCCACTGGGGGCATCCTTTTTCATCCTGTGGTGTGCCTCTATTATCTCTATGTCGTATTCGTTGCCAAGCACCTTTGCCACCTGAGGAAGTATCTTAAAAAGCAGGTTTACACCCACAGACATATTTGGTGCAAGCACACAGGGGATATTTGCAGAGAGGGCCTCTATCTCCTTCATGTCTTCCTTTGAAAATCCAGTGGTTCCTATGACCATTGCCTTTTTGTGTTCCGATGCAACCCGCAGGTTCTGAAGTGTTGAACCAACGGAGGTAAAATCCACTATCACATCGGTGTTATCAATCAGTGAATTGATGTCGTCAGTAAGTTTAACATTGGTCTGTCCTATTCCAAGAATTGTGCCTATGTCCTGTCCTACCTTTTCGTGCCCCTTTTTCTCAAAGGCACCAATTAGGTTCAATTCAGGATGTTCGATACAAAGGGCTGTTATTCTTGCCCCCATTCTACCTGTTGCCCCTGCAACGGTAACATTAATCATAACGACCTCCTCCTTTAAAAATTATAATTCCTAATTTCTAAATTCTAATTTTTCAATTTCCCAATTCCCAAATCTTCCGCGCTTCCGAACTTCTGCGCTTCTGCTCTGAAAGACAGGGTATAGGGGGTGGCGTGTAGGGAGTAGTTTTTAGTTTTGAGTGCATAGTTTTTAGTGTTTTTTAAAAACCTTAACTCAACACTCAAAACTCATCACTCAACACTAACTACACCCCCAACCAACGCAATCAACGCAAAGAACTCAATTAACGTAACTAACTCGATAAACGCAATGAACGCTACCAACTCAACGAACGCAAAAAACGCAACTAACGCTATCAACGCAATGAACGCAAAAAACGCTATTAACGCGATTAACGCTTTACGCCCTGTTACAGGGTCTTGAGGAGATAATCTCCCACATCCTTTCATCAAAGTAATCTATGTAATCTGAAATCCTGTAACTTCTGCCGCAGACCCTGCAGCTTAAAACCACGGTCCTTCAACGGATGCAGAGTTCAAGCCTGTTGCCACAGTTTTTACAGAAAAGCCCCTCTGATGCCCTCTCATTCAAGGCCATACTCCTTCCATCTCCTGCTAACAAGTTCCTTAATCTCAGGAGACATCTCTATGTCGTCAGGCCACGGGCGGGTAAACCCCTCAGAGGGCCACTTCTTCGTGGCATCTATCCCCATCTTACCACCGTAGGCAGGCAGGGCTGAGGCATGCTCAAGAACATCAAGGGGCCCCTCCAGTATTACCACATCCCGTTTAGGGTCAACATTGTTTCCTATTCTCCAGACCACCTCGGAAGGGTCCTGAACATTTACCCACCTGTCCACCACCACTATCATCTTTGTAAAGCTCATCTGCCCCATGCCCCAGAGTGCATACATCACCTTGCGTGCATGCCCTGGGTATCTCTTGTCTATAGAGACGATGGCTATGTTGTGAAACACACCCTCAATAGGCAGGTTTATGTCCACTATCTCGGGAAGCTGTTTTTTCATAAGGGGAAGGAATATCCTCTCTGTAGCCTTTGCAATAAAGCAGTCCTCCATGGGCGGTTTTCCGACTATTGTGGCAGGGTATATGGCATCCTTTCTGTGGGTTATGCAGGTGATGTGAAATACTGGAAACTCATCCTGAAGAGAGTAATACCCGGTGTGGTCACCAAAGGGTCCCTCAATCCTTCTTTCGCCAGGCTCACAGTATCCTTCAAGCACTATCTCTGCATTGGCAGGCACCTCAAGGTCAACGGTCTCACATTTAACAAGCTCAACAGGTGACTTTCTTAAGAACCCGGCAAAGAGCATCTCGTCAATCCCTTCTGGAAGGGGGGCTGTTGCAGAATACATCACGGCAGGGTCAGACCCTATCGCCACTGCAACCTCAAGCCTCTTACCCATTGCCTCTGCCTTACGATAGTGTCTTGCTCCGTCTTTGTGCATGTGCCAGTGCATACCAGTGGTCTTTGAGTCATAGACCTGCATCCTGTACATCCCGCAGTTTCGCTCACCGGTTTCCGGGTCCTTCGTAAAAACAAGCGGAAGGGTTATAAACCTGCCACCATCCTGTGGCCAAGTCTTTAAAACCGGCATTATGTCAAGTGATGGGTTATCCTTTATGATCACCTCCTTGCAGGGGCCTGTCTTTACATACTTTGGGAGAAAGTCGCTGAGTCTTTTCAGCTTCGGCAGTGTCTTAAGTTTCTGTATGAGATTGGTCGGGATCTCGGGCTCTAAAAACTCCAGTATCTCCTTCCCGATATCATCCAGTGATTCCACCTCAAGGGCAAGTTTCATCCTCTCAAAGGAGCCAAAGAGATTTACCACGCAGGGGAACTTTGCACCCTTTGGGTTTTCAAAGAGTATTGCAGGCCCTCCTGCCTTCACCACCCTGTCGTTTATCTCTGCTATCTCAAGCACTGGGTCAACCTCTGCCCTGACCCTCTTTAACAGGCCGCGGCTCTCAAGCACCCCTATAAACTCCCTCAAATCCCTGTATGCCATGGTTCCTCCGCATTCTAAAAGGATAACTTTAACAATAATTTTAACATCTTTTGGATATAATATTCCTTATGGGAGAGACAAGACTCGAATACATCCAGTTATACCCGACCGTAAGGTGTAATAAGAGCTGCTCCTTTTGCTTTAATCATGCCATAAAGCCCTGTGATGACCTTGGTCACAGCAGCTACTTAAGGCTCCTTGAAAAGCTCATAAAACATGGGCTTCGTTATGTGGATGTAATGGGTGGAGAGCCCTTTTTAAACAGGGAGCTCTTTAAGATCGTCCAATCCACTTTAGAGGCTGGCCTGTGCATCAACATAAGCACCAATGGAATCCTTAAAAAGAGCATCAAGGGGTTTTTAAGCAGCTTTGATGACAGGGTAACCCTGGGTATATCCATTAACTCCATAGCTGACCTTGAGCACTCTAAAGACCTTATCAAAACCCACAAAGCAGTTACAAAATCGGTCTATGCAAAAAAGACCGGCTTTTATGAACTTACAAAACAGATACTTATGCTAAGACCCAGAAGGCATTACATCATATACCCGGACATCTTGGGCAACATGGATGGGGATTACAGCATACCCTTTTTTGAGTTTTACAGCACATGGAATGAGCTTTTTTCAAAGGAAGCAATAGAGCCTGTTTTCTGTAGCGGTTTTCTGCCTGATGAGGGCACAGAGTCACTCCGGTGTCCAGCAGGAACTAAGAAGATAGGTATCTTACCTGACGGCTCTGTTTATCCCTGCAATCTGTTTTTTGGCATAAAGGAGTTTTATCTGGGAAACATATTTACCGAAGGGCTTAAAAAGATACTTTCAAGCCCCGTGCTTGATTACTTCAGAGAATTCACCTCTTCACCCTGTAAAAACACAGACTGTTTTTTATATAATAGATGTCACGGAGGGTGCCCTGTGCACGGCCTTGTTCATTACGGAAGCCTGAATGCTCCAGACCCGAGGTGCTATAAAATTAAAAAATATATTTAGGCTGATGAAGAAGATAAGAAGTTTCATTATTTTTAGGGGAGTTTGAGGGGGCAAAGCCCCCTCAAAGGGGCTCCGCCCCTTTGGAACCCCAATCTTTTGTAATTAATAACTTTTACTAAAACATTGAGGGTGTTCAAGAAAATCAATGGTTATACACTGGGGGCTATGCCCCCAGACCCCCTAAAATAGTAGATTTTTGCTGTTTAGGTACTGGAGGTAAAAGATTTTTTAAGAAAGGAATTTTCGATTAAAAATCATTAACTTAGAGCCTGTTGAAGAGGCTCACATTACTGGGGAGGTAATTATGGGTTTAAGAGAGGCAAAAAGATACATTGACCAGCTTCACCGCAAACAGGGCAACCCATTCTTGTGGCCTGATTACCTGACGGGGCTTCCCGACAGACAGGCGGTTCTTAAAAAACTGGACGACCTGTATCCAAAGCTTGGAAGACATGCAATAGCCTTTGTGCGCATTGCAAACATACATCCCTATCTCCTTAAGTATGGATATGAAAACCACAGCGAGCTGATTCAGTGGGCTGCAGCCATACTGAAGACCACAAGCAAAGATGTAAAGGGCAGCTTTGTTGGAATCGTTGGGACCCACGACTTTCTGTTAACCGCTCCTTCAAAAAGCATAGACCGTATCATAAATACTGCAAAGACATTATTCAGAAAAAAGGCACTTAGTTTCTACAATGAGACAGACCGTAAAAGAGGATATGTCTTTAGTTTTAAAGATGACTCAGGTAACAGCGTTAAGGTTGGTCTAATGAAATTAATAAGCTATGTCATAAAGGAACCCCCTGAAGTTGAGAGAGTCAACCTCATTCCTTACATGGAGAAGCTCTGTCGTCAACTGGAGATATCAGAGCAAAAGGACTCTAACCAATAAAAAAAGGGCTCCTCTCAAAGGAGCCCTCAAGGTTTTTAACACCCACTTTTGATTAGCAACCCTTAATTACTCTTCTCTTTTTGTGATGACACTTTCTGCAGCTTGTCTTTGCTGCAAAAGCCCTCTTACCATTGTGGCAGGTTCCACAGTACTTACCAGCATAGATGTCCTTCATGGTGATCTTGTCAGCGCCCTTCTTCATGTGGAAGATCTTTGGGTGACAGTCGCTACACTTAAGACCTGCAGCCTTGTGCTTTGCGCCCTCAAAAATCACTGTGCCCATTGGAGTCTTGAACTCAAGTGTCCTACCAGGTGGAACTGCCAGAGCTGTTCCTATAAAAGCCATTGCTACTGCAACTACGATAAAAAGTACCAGTGCTTTCTTCATCCTCTTTCACCTCCTTCCTTTAAGCCAGGTTTAGTTATGGCAAAATGCCTTTCTCCGGTTTTTGTTTAATTTATACAAAAAACATGCCATCCCCTCTTATGAGCCGAAAAATGTGAAAAAAACAGAGGTTCTTAGATAAATCTTTTTTATTTAATCCTCATATAGGAAATCAGGATTCCCCAGTACGGAAATTTAGGTTCAATAAAATATACACAATCGTCATAAATAAGTCAAGTTCTTTCACATAAAATTAGGTTTAAAGCTTCACATTATAGCCTTTCATCCTTGCAACCTGGGGTACATCCTTATCTCCCCTGCCCGATAGATTAACGATGATTATTGCACTCTTTTTAAGCCTTGGAGCAAGTTTGATGGCTTCTGCAACTGCGTGGGCAGACTCAAGGGCAGGTATGATACCCTCTGTCTTTGACAGGACCTCAAAGGCCCTCAGTGCCTCACGGTCAGTTGCGTAGGTATATCTTACCCTCTTTATGTCGTGCAGATAGGCATGCTCAGGTCCAACCGAGGCATAGTCAAGCCCGGCTGAAACAGAGTGGGTGCCAAGGACATTTCCGTTTCTGTCCTGAAGCAGATAACTTCTACAGCCCTGAAAGACCCCCACTGAACCGCCGGCAAACCTTGCAGCGTGAAGGCCTGATCTGATTCCCTTTCCCCCTGCCTCAACACCTATCATCTTAACATCCTCATCCTTCAGGAACCCGCTGAAAAGTCCCATTGCATTGCTTCCACCACCAACACAGGCAATCAGGTAATCAGGCAGACGCCTCTCTGCTTTCAGTATCTGCCTTCTTGCCTCTTTGCCTATCACAGATTGAAACTCCCTGACAATGGTGGGATAGGGATGAGGCCCAAACACGGTTCCCAGCACATAGTGGGTATTACGGACATTGGTGGTCCAGTCTCTAAGTGCCTCGTTTATGGCATCCTTCAGTGTCCTTGAACCAGCATTTACCTCGGTGACCCTGGCACCAAGAAGTTGCATCCTGAAGACATTAAGGGCCTGACGCCTTACATCCTCTGCCCCCATGTATATCTCACACTCAAGCCCCACCATTGCAGCACCAGTGGCAGTGGCGACACCGTGCTGGCCTGCACCGGTCTCTGCAATCAGACGCTTCTTCCCCATTGCCTTTGCAAGAAGTGCCTGCCCAAGGGCATTGTTTATCTTGTGTGCCCCTGTGTGTGTGAGGTCTTCCCGTTTCAGATAAATCCTTGCACCCCCAAGGTGTTCACTCAGCCTTGAGGCATAGTAAAGGGGGGTTGGTCTTCCAACATAATCCTTAAGGAGTGCCCTGAAGGTAGCCTTAAACTCTCTGTCTTTCCAGAGCCTCCTGAACTCCCTTTCGAGCTCCTCAAGGGCTGGTATCAGGGTCTCCGGAACATACCTTCCACCGTACTGGCCGAAGTAGCCTTTTTTGTTTTTCTTCATCATACAATCCCGCTTTTTAAGATATCGTGTAGATGTATGACCCCAAGGGGTCTGTTCTCTTCATCAGGCACTATGAGGGATGTAATGGAGTACCTCTCCATTACTGAAAGGGCCTTTGCAGCAAGCACATCTCCTTTTATGGTCTTTGGGTTGGAGGTCATCACATCCTTTGCCTTCATGGTAAAAAAACTGGCCCCCCACCGCTGTATCCCCCTTCTTAAGTCACCATCGGTTATCACGCCTGCCACCCTTCCCTCATCGTCACACACCACGGTCATGCCGAGTCGTTTTGATGACATCTCCACAGTTGCATCAGTCATGACCGTCTGTAGCTTCACCACCGGCACTTCCTGGCCTCTATGCATAAGGTCTTCCACCCTTACCAGAAGTCTCTTTCCGAGAGAGCCATTTGGATGAAACATCGCAAAGTCCTCCTGACGAAAACCCCTCTTTTCAAGCAGTGCCACTGCAAGGGCATCACCCATGGCAAGGGTTGCCGTGGTTGATGCAGTGGGAACGATACCAAGAGGGCAGGCTTCCTCCTTTACAGACACATCAAGCACCACATCAGATGCCTTTGCAAGGGTTGAGCCTGGTCTGGTCATTGAGATTAATGATACATCAAATCTCTTAAGATAGGGAATAAGCCTTATAACCTCATCGGTTTCTCCACTGTTAGAAAGGGCCAGGACCACATCTTCTTCGGTAACCATGCCAAGGTCACCGTGAGCAGCCTCTGCAGGATGGAGGAAAACCGCTGGAGTTCCTGTGGACGAAAGCGTTGCAGCTATCTTCTTTCCGATTATGCCTGACTTTCCCATACCTGTAACAATGGTTCTTCCACTGCTTGAGTATATTATATCCACTGCCCTGAGGAAGTCTTCGTTAATCCTTCCTACCAGAGCCTTCACAGCATCTGCTTCAATGCTCAAAACCCTCTTAGCCCTTTGTATAAGCTCCGACATCCTTGACTCCACAGCAATTTAAATATAATATCATAAAGCCATCACCAGAGACAGGCTCGATAAGGAGAGATTGTTTTTCCCTGGTTTTATCTGTATAATGTTAATACTGTGGAGAAATCTAACACCCATCCTATACTTGTGGTAGATGACGACCCAGTTGTTCGGGAAGTCATAGTTTCGGCCCTTGAGGAAGCAGGCCATAAGATTACCGACACAGGAAGTCCTGAAGAGGCACTGGAGTTATTCTCAAAGCAGGACTTTCATCTGGTAATCACCGACATAGTCATGCCAGGCATGGATGGACTTACACTTTTAAGGAGGCTTCGACTTAAAAATCCCGACATACCCGTTATACTCCTTACAGCCTATCCTGACATGGAGATGACCATAAATGCAATAAAACATGGAGCCCACGACTTCATAATCAAGCCATTCAAGATTGAATACATCCTGTACTCTGTAAACAAGGCACTGAATTACTATGAACTGGTGATGCTTAACCGCCAATACAATCAACATCTTGAAAAAATGGTCTTTGAAAGGACAAAGGACCTTCAGCTTGCCCTTGAGCAGGTAAAGGAGGCAAGCAAGGAGATCATTGAAAGACTGACCATTGCCTCAGAGTACAGAGACGAGGACACTGCAAGCCACATTAAGAGAATCAGCATTTACTGCAGAAGACTGGCTGAGGAGCTAAAGCTTGACAGTGAGTTTATTGAGCTTATTCAGCATGCAAGCCCCATGCACGACATAGGAAAGATAGGCATTCCTGACAGTATACTTCTTAAGTCAGAAAGGCTCTCACCTGAGGAGTTTGAAATAGTAAAAAAGCACACGACCATTGGTTTTGAGATACTAAACGGCTCTATCTATCCGGTTCTTCAGATGGGTGCATCCATTGCACTTACCCATCATGAGCGATGGGACGGCACAGGCTATCCAAAGGGATTAAAGGGTGAAGAGATACCCATTGAGGGACGCATCGTGATGATGGTCGACCAGTACGACGCCCTCAGGGCTACAAGACCCTATAAACCATCCTTTCCTCACGAAAGGGTATATGAGATTATAACCAGGGGTGACGGAAGGACAAAGCCCGAACACTTTGACCCAGATTTGCTGAATACCTTTAAACGGATACACAAAGACTTTGACTCTATTTTCATGGAAAACCAGTAGTTAAGACACCTTTGAAAACCTCTCGGTTAGCCTGCAAAAGGAGCAGACCTCTTCAGAGGTGGGCATACCGCAGATACTGCACCTTCTGGTAGAAAAGGCTACGGTCCCTGACAACCTCTTGACTGCTGACCTCAGATACTCCTGATAGAAGTAGTGTTTGGTGCCAGGGCTTTTAAGCTCAATCCTGTTAAGGGCCTCCTTGTAAAGAAGACTGGTAGAGCCCTTGCTCATCGGACATTCGTCAACTATGTATTCAATTCCCCTTAAAAAGGCATAGGTGGCAATCTCATGCTCAGTAAGCCTGCAAAGGGGTTTTACCTTCTTTCTAAGCCCCTCACTCTCTTCAAGCACAGGCGTTATTCTTCCAAGGTACTCCCACTGCCACCTGAGAAGATTTCCAAGTAGCCTTGATGCCTCGTCATCAAGGTTGTGCCCTGTGGCAACCACATCAAAACCACCCTCAAGGGCTACCTTATTGAAGTAATGTCTCTTTACAGTGCCGCAGGCAGAGCAATCGGTCCTTCCACCTCGTCTTGCCACATCCTTTATGGGACCACACTCCTTTGAAAAGTCCCTGATTATCAGCCTCCTTTTAAGCCTCTCGGCTGACTTTAAAGCCATCTCCTTTGACTTTTCAGAGTAACCCTCTATTCCAAGGTCTATATAAAGCCCCTCGGTATGGTATCCAAGTTCTGTAAGGACATCCCAGAGGACGAGGCTGTCCTTTCCGCCTGAAACACAAACGAGCACCCTGTCATCCCTTTTAAACATGGAATGCTCCTTTATCGCCCTTAAGACCTGTTTTTTAAAAAACTCTTTGAAGTGTCCCTTACAGAAAGCAGCATTATGCCTTGGAATGCCTATCACTGCTGTTTCGTTACAGACCCTGCACTTCATTCCTCCGCTTATCACAGGGATAAGCTCTATGGTGGCACCATCTTCTACCATACGGTCAGGGGTGAGAAGTTCATTACCCTTTACAACCAAAACCGTATTCTCCAGGATGTTCAGCCTTCGGAGGATTGCCCTGACCTCCCTGGGACCCTCTACATAGTGAACCTTACCACTTCTCTCCTTAACAGTAATCATAAAAATATTATAAAGCTTTAAGAGGGTTTTAAGAAAATGGATTGCGTTTATCGCGTTTGTTGCGTTCTTTGCGTTAATCGCGTTAATAGCGTTTATTGCGTTGATTGCGTTTATCGCGTTGATAGCGTTAGTTGAGTTGCTATGTTTTTTACTAAACACTCAAAACTATGCACTCAAAACTAAAAACTACTCCCTACCCCCTACACCCTACACCCTGTATATACGGTAATTTTTCGAAAAATAAAGAACTTAGTGCAAATTAGAGAATAATTTGCTATAATATCAGTTAATGAACGAGGCTCGGTATAAAGAAAATTTAAATATCAAAAAGAGGTTTCAAGGTTCCATTGCTTATCACATCTCCTTTCTCAATTCAATCTATATTAAGCACCGCCTACAAAAAAGAAAGATTATATTTAACCAATTCATAAATATATCCGATATATTCAGGGAGGGTAAATTTTACAAAAAACTCAAAGGGAGGCTATCGTGAAAGTAAGGCCAATTGCTGTTTTTTTGCTTTCTCTTACACTGACCGTCTTTTTTTCAGCCCGGAGCTTTTCTGCACAGGTGCTTACTGCTGTAAAGGTTTCAAAGGCACCGGTTATTGATGGAAAGGTTGACAGTATCTGGGAAAGGGCAATGCCGATAAGGGTTAAAGACAGAAGGGTTAATAAAACCATCGAGTTAAGGGCGCTTTACACTGACAAAGAGATATTCATCCTTGCACGGTATCCTGACAAAAGGGAAGACAGAATGCACAAGCCCTGGGTCTGGGACAAAGAGCTAAAGGCTTACAGGATAGGGCCTCAAAGAGAGGATACCTTTGTAATAAAGTGGAACATGGAGCCCAGGGAGGTTGACCTTTCTAATTTTGCAGACAACGACTACAGGGCTGATGTATGGTACTGGAAGGCCTTCAGAACAGACCCATTAGGCCATGCTGATGACAAAATGCACATACTGTCTTCCGAGAGGGGCAGAAAGGCCCAGAAGGTCAAAAGCAAATCAGGCAAAGTAAGGTACTTACACAGGCTTGGCGATGAGGGAAGAGGCTGTTATAAGCGGAAGGTGGTCACATCCTATCAGGGAGATGTAGTTCCTTCATACCAGCATACCCAGCCAACCGGAAGCAGGGCTGATGTAAAGGCAAAAGGCCTGTGGAAGGATGGTTACTGGAGCATAGAGTTTTCCCGTGCTCTAAATACAGGGCATAAGGACGATGTTTCCTTTGACCCGGCTTCCGGAAAGAGGTATCTCTTTGGTGTTTCCATTTACGGGCTTTACGGTGAGCCCATAGATAACTCTAAGGAGTACTTTTATGGACAGGGCAGGATATCAGAAAAGCTCTACCTCGTCTTTAAATAGACTTATAACCACATTAGAAGGACTGTCAGCATCAAAGATCAGAAAAACCGGTCTGATAGTCCTCGTGCTTCTTATTGCAGTAATAGGAAGTATCTCCATCTATTATACAGGGTTTGTGGAGAAGTCACTGGAAGACATTTCTTACATCCACATACCACAACAACGCAGAATAGACGACATCCTGTCCCGGTTTCTCACCGTAAGGAGGCTCTTTACCACCTTTGTAGTGGAGGAGCAGGAAGACATAAAACCCATAGTAAGAAAGATTGACAAACTCATTGAGGCATCTACAAGTTTCAAGCAGGAGCTTCCCCCTGAAGAAGCAAAATTAATGAAGGAATTTATCGAGAAACTGCGGCAATTCAGGGCTGGCATGATAGGTTACTCACAGGAGCTACTGATCAGACGGACAGGAGAGGGGGTAAGGTCCTGGGAACGAACACTGCTTGACATAGAAGAGCAGGCCTATAAGCTGAGCAACCAGTTAAAGGAAAGCATTGCCCGAAAGATTAATTCAAAGCATCAGGATATGCTTAAAAGGGGCAGGGCTGCCAAAAACACTGCAAAGGGTCTCCTGATTGCTGGAATACTTGCAGGTGTGGTAATTGCCTTTATGCTACAAAAAAGTGTAAGCGGTCCTGTAAAAGAGATCCTTCACCTTGCAAGGAAGGCATCTCAGGGTGACCTTACTGTGAAGATACAATACAGGGCAGAAGACGAGTTTGGGGAGCTTATAAAAAACCTTCAGGCAACACTTGGCAGTATCTCCTTGCTTATTTCAAGGATAAAGACAGCAGCAGACGAAGTAGAGCATGCTGCAGCACAACTGAGCAGACAGCACAACAGCCTCTTTGAAGGCGCCCAGAGACAAAGAGATGGGGTAGACTCTGTAAAAAGGTCAATCGAAAAAACCAATACATCGCTACAGCACCTCATAGAAGATGCAAGAAAACTTACTGCTAACCTTCAGGAAAGCTCGTCCTCTCTTGCACAGCTTTCAGTCTCAACAAGGGAGCTTTACGGTTATGCTGACAGGATGTTTAACGAGCTTGAACAGATAATCTCTGCAGTTTACGAAAACAACCAGAACATAAACAACATCGCCTCTCTTATAGAAGGACTTAACAACACAGCAGCAGAAACCCGAAAAAACACCGAGGTGCTAAACCACTCGGCTTCTGAGCTTGGTGAAAGGTCATCCCTGTCAAGAAGCCTTACTGAAGAGGTATCAAACAGGGCAAAATCATCGGGCATGAGTGTGGTTACTGAAATAAACGAGCTATGGAAAAAGAACATCCAGATGGTTGACGAATACTCCAATATCATAGAATCCCTCAAGGCTCGCTCAGCCGAGGTCTCAAGGGTTCTTGACATCATCAGCGATGTGGCAGACCAGACCAATCTCCTTTCTCTGAATGCAGCCATAATAGCAGCACAGGCAGGAGAGCACGGAGAGAGCTTTGCCGTTGTGGCAGACGAGATTAGAAAGCTCTCTACCAATACCCAGCAGAATGTAAAGGAGATAGAATCCATACTAAAGGACATTCAAAACAGCACAGGCTCTGCGGTTGGGATGCTTTCGGAGCTACAAAAAGCCACTGTAAAGGGTAAAGAATCAGTGGAGCGTCTGGAAAAGGTCTTTCAGGACATCACAGAGGTATCTGGCAGGGCATCAGATGTGGCTGGTCAGAGTTCAGAGATTGCCCAGCTTCAGGCAGAAAGGTGCAATGAGATTTTCAGGCTCGTTAATGAAAGCATCAGTCAGCTAAGCAAGATTAACATAGCAGTAAAGGAGGAAAAGAAGACCACCGAACTGATTTCCTCGGCATCTGAAGAACTAAGATCCATAGCAGGCTCAGTAAAACAGGGAGCAGAAGAGCAGAAAACGAACACACCAATAGTTGCTCAGACCATTGAAGATGTGCACCGCTTCTCTGAAAAACTCCTTGAGGTAGCTGAAGAAAACCGCGATTACTCAGAGGAGTCGATGAAGGCTGCTGACACTATCTCGGAGATTACGAATGAGACCTTTTTAACGGTTGAACAGATTAACACCCTTGTAAGAAGTCTTACAAATCTGGTTGCTAATCTGAAGAACGAGGTGGCTCGTTTCACACTGACTGAATAGGACATATGGATGGTAAATACATTTTCATTATAAGCCTGAGAAGTTTATAATAGAA
>WFMM01000084.1 GCA_015484595.1 Nitrospirota bacterium
GGGTCAACGCATACCGGGCAGCCCTGAGTGCAGTGGAACTCTCGGCCTCTTTTGATAATGACAGTGGTGGAGATGGTGGGGGAGGCGGTTGCTTTATTGCAACTGCCACATACGGAAGCTACCTTGCACCTGAGGTGAGGCTTTTAAGGAGGTTTAGAGACCGATACCTTCTAAGGAATGCTGCAGGAAGATTCCTCGTAAGACTTTACTATAAATACTCTCCACCTCTTGCCAGGTTAATAAGCAAAAGCAGACCCCTCAGGACCCTTTCATTGTGGATACTTACCCCCCTCGTGTACACTATAAAATATCCAGAAATTGCCGTAGTGGTAATCTTGTTTTTAATCACCCTTTCGGTTTTAAGCGTGATGCTCCTTAAAACCGTGAAAAAGGCCTGAAACTAAAGCACCTTATACTTCTTGACAAGCAATGTGATTTTTTTATATATAAAGATTGATTGGGTTTACTCCGCAGGGGAAAGCAACTGATTAACTTCCATAATTCCTATGATTTCCGTTAAGTCGCTTACAAAACACTACGGAGAGGTCAGGGCTGTCGAGGGTATCTCCTTTGAGATAAAAAAAGGAGAGGTGGTGGGATTTCTTGGTCCCAACGGGGCAGGAAAAACCACCACCATGCAGATGCTCACAGGCTATTTAATGCCCACCTCTGGCACTGCACTTATAGATGACATCGATGTGGTGGCTGAGCCTGTAGAGATAAAAAGGAGGATAGGCTATCTCCCTGAAAACACCCCCCTATACGAAGACCTTACGGTTTACGAGTTTCTGAGTTTTATTGCAGGTGTGAGGGGGTTAAACGGCTCTGCCACAAGGACCATTAAAAAGACAGCCGAGATCTGTGGAATAACCGGGGTGATTAACCAGTCAATAGGGACCCTTTCAAAGGGATACCGCCAGAGGGTGGGGCTTGCACAGGCGATACTTCACGACCCCCAGATACTGATTCTGGATGAGCCAACCACAGGACTTGACCCACTTCAGATAAGAGAGATAAGGTCCTTAATAAAAGAGCTTGGAAAGGAAAAGACCATCATACTTTCAACCCACATCCTGCCAGAGGTTGAACAGACCTGTAGCAGGGTTTTGATCATAAATCAGGGAAGAATCGTAGCAGACAGTTCACTTGATTCTCTACGAAGTGGCTCAACCGAAATTCATGTGATTTTGAAGGGTGAGGTACAAGAGTCTGCATTCAACAGTCTTGGCAGGGTGGAAAGGAAGACCTCAGAGCCTGGTGAAACCCGACTGAAGATCATCCCTCACAAAAATCGTGACATAAGAGAAGAAGTTTACAGGGTTTGCAGGCAGAAGGACTACACCCTGCTTGAGCTTTACCGTGAAAGACAGAGCCTTGAGGATGTGTTCAGAGAGCTTACCACAGGAGGTAACGAGCAGTGATTGTTCCACTTGTAAAAAAGGAGCTTAAACACTACTTCTTTTCACCTGTGGCCTATGTGGTAATCTGTATTTTTCTTATTATTGCAGGATGGTTCTTTTCAAATGCCCTGTTTCTTACAAAGGAGTCTGAACTGAGGGGTATGCTTGACATAATGCCCCTTCTGCTTACCTTCTTTATACCTGCAATCACCATGAAGACCATCTCCGAGGAGAGAAAAACCGACACCCTTCAGCTCATCCTCACCCTTCCGCTCAGGGAGTGGGAGGTTGTGATCAGTAAGTACATCGCCTCTGTGGTTTTGTATCTGGCAATGATTGGTTTTACCCTTACCTATGTGCTGGTGCTTAAGCTGATAGGAAGACCTGATGGAGGAGTCATCACTGCATCCTATGTGGGGCTTGTTTTTCTTGGTACTGCCTATATCTCAATCGGTATCTTTGCATCTTCCCTTACCCGAAACCAGGTGATTGCCTTTATACTTGGTTTTGCCATCATGTTTTCCTTTTTTGTCTTAAGCAGGCTTAAGATGCTTTTCCCTGTGAGCATTCAGCCCTTTATCTCTGAGTTTTCAGTTATTGATCACTTTGACAACCTGCTTCGCGGGGTGATTGCCCTGGACGATGCAGTTTACTTTCTGCTTATAAACCTCGCCTTTCTTGGTTTTGCCACATACCAGATTCAGAGGGACAGAAAATGAAGAGGGCCGAAAGGGTAATAAACATAGTGTCCCTGGTGATTATACTGATATTTGGCACACTGCTTGCCAGCCGTTACGGTGGAAGGCTTGACCTTACAGATAAGAAGCTCTACACCCTGAGCCCTGCTACCATTAAGATGCTCCGCTCACTAAAGGATACGGTGAATGTTAAGGTCATCTTCTCAAAGGACATCCCTGCACCCTACAGCACCCATCGCAGATATGTGATAGACATGCTCAGAGATTATTCAAGGGCCTCGGGTGGCAGGATTGTAGTTGATGTGGTAAACCCAAAAGATACAGCCCGATTTGAAGAGACTGCCAGGCTATACGGCATTCCACCTGTTCAGATGAATGCCTTTGAAAACAACCAGATACAGATAAAGCGTGTCTACATGGGACTTGCCTTCATTAAGGGTGATAAGATAGAGACCATCCCCGTGCTTGCCGATGTGAATCAGCTGGAGTATCAGATATCATCCACCATAAAGACCCTTCTCAGAGAGCACAAAAAGGTGGTTGGCTTTCTAACTGGCCATGGGGAAAAACCCCTTAACAGGCTTAAGGAGTATCTGAGAAAGCAATACGATGTAAGGACGGTAAACCCTGAGGATGACGACCTGAAGGGAGTTGACCTTTTGGTTGTGGCAGGCCCGGAGAAGGAGTTTAAGGATAAGGAGCTCAAGGCAATTGACCAGTACATAATGAAGGGCGGGAAGGCAATTTTTCTGATTGACAGGGTTCAGGCAGACCCACAGTATGGGTTTGGAAGACAGCTTAATACAGGCATTGAGAGGTTACTTAAAAACTATGGAATAGACATACGTCCTTCTCTGGTAATCGACCTATCGGCAGGAATGATAAATGTAAGTGAACGAAGAGGCGGCTTTGTGTTTACTACAGTGGTGCCCTATCCATTCTTTCCGAAGATTCTTAACCTTAACAAAGAAAGCATTATCACCCGCGACATTGACACCGTTACGCTTGCCTTTGCATCACCCATTGAGACCCACGGGAAAGACGATAAAGAGATACACTTTGAGTGGCTTGCAAAGACCTCTGAGCAATCAGGCATAGTTGAAGCCCCCTTTTTCGTTGGTATCACAAGGAGGTTTAGCAGAAAGGATTTTTCAGGACCATCTTCCACTGTTGCCCTGCTTGCTGATGGTAAGTTTCACTCCATGTTCTCAAAGAGCAAGGACAAAGA
>WFMM01000085.1 GCA_015484595.1 Nitrospirota bacterium
ACACCTGATTGGCATACACAGACCTGACAGCGGCAAGATACTGATAGATGGTGAAGACATAATAAAGACCTGCGGTAAACGGGAGGTATGCAGGTTGAGGGAACGATTCGGTGTGCTCTTTCAGGGCGGCGCCCTTTTTGACTCCATGACGGTTTTTGAAAATGTGGCATTTCCGCTTCAGGAAAAGACAAAACTTTCAAAAAGGGTGATAGCAGAAAAGGTTAAGGAGGCACTTGAGGATGTGGGCCTAAGCGGTATTGAAGACAAATACCCTGCTGAGCTAAGTGGTGGGATGAGAAAGAGGGTTGCCCTTGCTAGGGCACTTATTACAGAGCCTGAGATAGTCCTTTTTGATGAGCCCACCACAGGGCTTGACCCTATAAGCCTTAATGCCATACACAGGCTTATCGTAAGGACTCACAGAAAGTATAATTTTACAGGGGTGGTTATAAGCCACGACATACCACAGGTCTTTGACATAGCCGACAGGGTGGCCATGATCCACGATGGAGTTATCGTTGAAACAGGGCTTCCAGAGGAGATCAGAAGATCGGAAAACCCGGTTGTAAAACAGTTTATCATGGGTAGCCTTGAAGGGCCAATAAAGGTACTGGATTAGAGCGTTGATTGCGTTGATAGCGTTTTTTGCGTTAATTGCGTTAGTAGCGTTTATCGCGTTAATCGAGTTAGTTGCGTTAGCGAGTTTGTAATTTGGAATTTGGGATTTAGAATTTGTTTAGAATTTAGAAATTAGAAATTGGTATATTGGTGTATTGGTTATTGGTTATTGCGTTGATAGCATTGATTAGGGGTTAGGGTGTGTAGTTAGTGTTGAGTTTTGAATTTTGAGTGTTGAGTTAGTCTTTATTATTAAACACTAAAAACTATGCACTCAAAACTAAAAACTACTCCCTATACGCTACACCCTACACCCTGTAAGATTTAGAAATTAGGATTTAGGATTTAAACATAAAGGGAGGCAACTCTATGAAGAGATTTGATATTGAATTTATGGTAGGTGTATTCGTTGTGCTGGGCATACTGGCCCTTGGGTACATCTCTGTTAGGCTCGGGAATCTTGACATCTTCAACAAAGAGGGCTACAGGGTATATGCTGAGTTTGAGCGGGTTGGAGGGCTTAAGCCTGGCGCATCTGTGGAGATTGCAGGAGTTACGGTTGGAAGGGTAAAGTCAGTGGAGCTTACCGATGACTTCACTGCACTGGTTGAGCTGGCACTTAAAAGCAATGTTCGCCTGCAGGAGGATGCAATTGCCTCAGTAAAGACAAAGGGACTGATTGGAGAGAAATTCATTGAGATAACCCCTGGTGGTGCGGAGGAGACCATACCTGACGGTGGAAGGATTCAGGAAACCGAGTCTGCCGTTGACCTTGAGGAGTTGATTTCCAAGTTCGTCTTTGGTAAAGTGGAATAACTAGCGTTTATTGCGTTCTTTGCGTTGATTGCGTTTATCGCGTTAATCGCGTTCTTTGCGTTTATAGCGTTGATAGCGTTGATTTGGGTGGGTGTGTAGTTAGTGTTGAGTTTTGAATTTTGAGTGTTGAGTTAGGTTTTTTACTAAACACTAAAAACTATGCACTCAACACTAAAAGCTACTCCCTATACGCTACACCCTACACCCTATTAATGTTTAAAATTTAGGATTTAGAAATTAGAATTTCGGATTTGAAAGGAGTTGACATGGCAAGAAAACTTTTATTATTGGCAGTCGTTGTCAGTATTGTACTTTTTCAGTTTCGGGTAAATCTGGTGAGTGCACAGGATAACAACAAAGAATCGGGATTTGAAGAAACCGAGGAGCTTACCATAGCCGATCCGATCGAGCCCTGGAACCGCCTGATGTTTCAGTTTAACGACAGGCTTTACTTCTGGGTCGTAAAACCCGTGGCAAAGGCATACTCCTTTGTGCTTCCTCAGGATGATCGGGTGGCCATCAGAAACTTCTTAGACAATCTGCTATTTCCTGTCCGTTTCGTAAACTGTATCCTTCAGGGAAAACTAAAAGCTGCAGGCAACGAACTCTTAAGGTTTGGAATAAACACCACAGCAGGTGTATTCGGTTTTGACGATGTTGCTAAAAAGGAATTTGACCTAAAAGGCTCAAAGGAAGACCTCGGACAGAGCCTTGCCCATTACGGAGCAGGGCATGGTTTTTACATCGTATGGCCTGTGCTTGGGCCTTCTTCCCTCAGGGATACAATAGGTCTTGTCGGGGATTATCTGCTTGACCCATTAAGTTATATCGAGCTTAAAACCTCACTTGCCATCCGTACCGGAGGTTATGTAAATTCAGCATCCCTTCACATTGGTGATTATGAAGACCTGGTTCAGGGTGCCCTTGACCCATACATCTCTTTGCAGGATGCCTACGTACAACACAGGGCAAAGGAGGTAGAAAAATAGTATGAAAAGAAGATTAACTGCTTTATTAGTAATTGCTTTGGTCCTTGTAGTGCAGGGTTTTGCCCAAGCTTCTGAGCCAATTGAGACCGTTAAAACAGGCGTCGACAGGGTGATAAAGGTGCTTAAAGACCCTGCCCTTAAGGGAGCAGGGAAGGAAAAACAGAGAAAAGAGGCACTCCGAGAGGCTGTCTCGGGAATTCTTGATTTCAGGGAGATGGCAAAGAGGTCACTTGCAAGGCAGTGGAGGAAGCTTTCGGACAGGCAGAAAGATGAGTTTGTTGAGCTTTACAGGGGATTACTCGAAAGAACCTATCTAAAAAAGATAGAGGCCTATCAGAACGAAAAGATTCTCTACAAGGGGCAGCGTCTTCGTGGTAAGTACGCAATTGTAAAGACCATCGTGGTCACATCAAAGCAAACCGAAATCCCTGTTGATTACAAATTGCTTAAAAGAGGTGATGGCTGGATTGTTTACGATGTGATTATAGAAGGGGTCAGCCTTGTAAACAACTACAGGCGGCAGTTTAAAAGCATCATCCGCAGGTCATCCTATGAAGGGCTGGTAAAAATACTCAGGGAAAAGAATGAGAAGGGTTAGGCCATTTTTTTCAGCCGTCTGCCAATCTTTATCCACATCAAAGAGCCTATAACCACAAGTACAAATGCAACTATGAGCTTTGCAAAAAGAGCCGTAACGATTCCCTTCATCTGCGCCTCTTTAAGCTCATAGGCTTTAAAGGTCAGCACCCGTGGAATAGCTCCAATCATCAACCAGAACAGGCTATAAACAAATATTCTTACCACTAATTTATAAATCTTTAAATAGACATCTTTGCTTTCCTTACTGCCTGTCCTTTCTGAAAGCATAAGCACCGTCCATGCAACCGCAGCAGTGGCTGGCACCATTGCCGTGGCCACATCGTGGAAGTAGTTATTCATCATCAATACTGATGCAGCTATGTTGTTCATTAGCGTTAATTCAGGGTGTAGGGGGGGAGGATTAATTTTGAGTTAACAGTTTTGAGTGTTTAGTTTTAATTCTTAACTAATTACTCAACACTCAACACTCAAAACTCTTTTTCCTCCCTACCCCCTGTCATTTCCCTATCGCCTATTGCCTATAGCCTATCGCCTTTTTATTAAAATAATCCCTTTACCTTGCCCGTCTCAGTATCCACATCAATCCTTCTGTAGGCAGGGTCAGAGGATGTGCCAGGCATAAGTTTGATGTCACCTGCCACAGGAACCACAAAGCCTGCTCCCTTGTAAATGAGCACATCCCTTACAAAGAGCTTCCAGCCCTTTGGAACACCCTTGATGCTTGGATTGTCACTGAGACTCAGGTGGGTCTTAACCATGCAGGTGCCAAGCTTGCTGAGCTCTGCATCCTGCTCGATTGCCTTTAGTTTCTGAAGTGCCTGTGGGGCGTACTCAACGCCATCTGCTCCGTAGACATGCTCAGCTATCATCTCAATCCTGTTCCTCACCGGGACATCAAGTTCGTAGAGGAACTTAAAGTTGTTGCTGTCTTCGCAGGCATCTATCACTGCATCGGCAAGCTCAAGTGCACCCTCGCCACCCTTTAACCAGTGCTCACTTACTGCCACGCGGGCTCCTGCCTGCTCGGCTATCCTTCTAACGGTCTCTATCTCGTCCTTTGTATCAGTGTAGAAGGCATTTATACAAACCACCGGGTTGATTCCGGCCCTTCTTACGGTGTTTATGTGATGGACCAGGTTTTCACAGCCCTTTTCCACCCATTCCACATTCTCCTCAGAGTACTCCTTTGGAATCGGTCTTCCTGGCACTGGCACAGGTGCACCCCCGTGGCACTTAAGCGCCCTTATGGTGGCAACAATAACAGCTGCATGGGGCTTTAGGCCTGAGAAACGGCACTTGAGGTTCCAGAACTTCTCAAAACCAATGTCAGCACCAAATCCGCTTTCTGTGATGTGGTAATCGGCAAGCTTAAGTCCCACCCTGTCGGCTATGATAGAGGACTGACCGATTGCAATGTTTGCAAAGGGACCTGCGTGAACCAGAACGGGCTGGCCCTCGATGGACTGCATGAGGTTTGGATTCAGAGCCTCGACCATCCAGGCGGTCATTGCACCTGCAACCTCAAGGTCTTCGGTGGTGATTGGGTTACCCTGCTTGTCGTAGGCAACAACGATTCTGCCCATTCTCTCACGGAAGTCCTTAAGGTCCTTTGCAACTGCCAGTATTGCCATCACTTCAGAGGAAACGGCAATGTCGAAGCGGCTCTCCATCATAAAGCCGTCCATCTTTCCACCGATACCGATAATTATCTTCCTCAGGGCCTGTGCACAGAAGTCCATTATCCAGCCCATCTGGACATTGCGGGGGTCGATGTTGAGTCTTTTCAGGTTACGCTTTGCAAGCTGTTCGTCGTTGTAGTTGAACTCATGCTGCATCCTTGCTGTGAGGGCAACCATTGCAAGGTTGTGGGCATTCATTATTGCGTTTATGTCACCTGTAAGTCCAAGGGAAAAGGGTGTAAGCGGTATACACTGAGAAAGTCCTCCGCCTGCAGCAGAGCCTTTTATGTTCATGGTTGGGCCACCAGAGGGCTGCCTGATTGCAGCTATGACATTCTTTCCTCTTTTGCCCATACCCTGAAGCAGTCCAATAGTGGTGGTTGACTTACCCTCACCAAGAGGAGTGGGTGTGATGGCGGTTACATCAATGTACTTGCCGTCAGGACGGTTAGAAAGACGATTGAGAATGCTCTTGTAGTCAACCTTTGCAACATAATGACCGTGGGGCAGGAGCTCCTCCTTTTCAAGCCCCATCTCCTCGGCAAGCTGAT
>WFMM01000086.1 GCA_015484595.1 Nitrospirota bacterium
CCTCCTCGGCTGTTGCACCCTCGTGCACGATGGCCCTTACGGCCTTGATCATACCCACTGGTTTGTCGCTCTGGAAGATGTTTCTTCCCATATCAACGCCGAGGGCTCCCTCTTTTATTGCACTTTCGGTCATCTTCAGGGCATCCATCTCGGGTATCTTCTTGCCACCTGCAATCACTATTGGCACAGGGCACCCCTCGACAACCTTGTAGAAATCCTCACAGTAGTAGGTCTTGACAAAGTGTGCACCAAGCTCTGCTGCTATACGGCAGGCAAGCCCAAGATAGCGGGCATCACGGGCCATGTCTCTACCTACTGCTGTGATGGCAAGCACAGGGATACCATATCGCTCTGCCTCGTTTACCAGACGGCCGAGGTTTGTTATGGTGCGGTCTTCATTTGGTGCACCAACGAAGATAGACATACCGATGCCCGAGGCATTAAGCCTGATGGCTTCTTCAATGCTCGTGGTGATGTCTTCGTTAGAAAGCTCACCAAGTATGCTCGGTCCTCCTGATACCCTCAGGCAGATGGATGTCTTCGTTTTAGGGTCAACGCAGTTACGGAGCATTCCCCTTGTGACAAATAGACAATCGGCATGTGGTAGCAGAGGGTCAACGGTCTGCTTGAAGTTTCTAAGCCCTGTTGTTGGGCCCTGAAAATAACCATGGTCTACGGCAAGCATCACGGTTTTTCCTGTGTCAGGGTTGAAGATCTTATTAAGCCTGTTTCTCATTCCAAAATCCATATCATACCTCCTTCTTTTTGGTTACCATATATATGTAAGCCAGTATCTCTGCCACTGCCCTGTAAAGCTCAGGTGGAATCTCCTCATAGAGTTCCAGGGTTGTAAGCACCTCAACCAGATCGGGGTCGTGATGAATTGGTATGCCGTGTTCTCTGGCAATCTCGATTATCCTTTTTGCGATTTCACCCCTTCCAGTGGCAACCACACGGGGGGCATTATCCGAGCCCCTTTCGTACTTAAGTGCTGCTGCCTTTAAGGATTCCCTTTCCTTCATACCCTGAGGTTCAACCCCCTCGTAATTGACCTCTCAATAGAATCGAGTTTCATCTGACTTTCTATTGTAAGGTTTTTAAGTTTTACCCCTCTATCATGTAGTCTTTCTTTAAGCACTGAACTGTGTTTTTTAAGGAGTTTCACAAGTGAGTCTCTTTCAGCAAACATGCCTATGTGGATACTGCCTGTCTCTTCAGTAACCACCACTAAAAGTTTTCCATAACTTACAAGGGTAAGTTTAATTATACAATGATAGAGTGGGTTTTTAGGAGTGCCCTTTGTCTTTCGAAACTCAAGACTTCCATCCTTCAGGTCTTTCCACAGGAAAGGGATGAAGAGCTGGATACTCTGGTCTACTTTACTTTTAAACTGGTAGTACTCTATCGTTTGAATAAGTTTATCTACGGTATCCCTGAGATTAAGGAGCTCGCGGTTAAGCCCCTTTTCCTTTGAGATACTATCAATATGTGCTTTAAGCTTAAGAAGCACTGCCTTTAAGTCATGGTTTATGAGTCTTTCTAACCTGTTACTGGTTAAAGAGTTTTTAAGTGTATTTTCTAAAAACAACCCCGAGTTACGGATTGATTCTTTTAGTGTAGTAGTCCCCTCATTAAGGGTTTCTATGTGCTTCAGGATAGCCTCAATCTTTCCAAGTTCAGGTAAGAGGGCCTTTAACTTTTTGTCAGAGGTTTGAATAAATAGCTCTTTCAGTGCGGTATTTTGAGGGTTTAAAGACCTAAGGAGGGCAGCAATCCTTTTTTCTAAGATCAGCTCTTCAGGTGGTTTGTAATCCAGTACCCTGAATGTCAACTGACTTTCTGAGAGCTCTGCCCTGACCCTCAGGTGTCCGCCCTGTTTCAGTTCAAGTTTAGAGGCTGCCCTGAACAGACCTTTTTTAGTGGAGATCAAGAAAGAGCCGTCGTCGGTCTTTTTAATAATCTCTGCCTTTAAAACATCACCGTTTTTAATGAGACCTATAACTTTATCTGATTTTACTGATATCCAGAGGTCAGCACCTTGAGGGATTCTTTCTGTTTTCATTAAAAATTAGTATACCACAAAAAAGGACATATAGCTTTATTAGGATGGTATAATGAAAAAATCTTAAACCCAAATGTATAATTTTATACAGGGCTTTTTTGGAGTTCCTGGCCTCATTCACAAAACAAAGGAAAGGAGACCTGAGAATATGTTAGATGTACGGTTTGTAAGAGAAAACATCGAGGTCGTCAAGGATGCCCTCAGAAAGCGTGATTACGACATAACAGTGGATGAGTTTTTAGAGCTTGACGAAAAACGCCGCAGTCTGATTAAAGAGGTTGAAGAACTAAGAAACAAACGAAACAGGGTATCTGAGGAGATAGGCAGACTCAAGAGACAGGGCGAAGATGCAACCAGTATGATTGCAGAGATGAAAACGGTCTCCGACAGAATCAAATCCCTTGATGAAGAACTCAGAGAGGTGGAGTCAGCTATAAAGGACTTTCTTCTTAATATTCCAAATATCCCTCACGAATCCGTTCCTGTTGGTAAAGATGAAGATGACAATGTAGAGATAAGGCGATGGGGTGAGCCAAGAGAGTTTGACTTTGAACCTCTTAACCACTGGGACATTGGAGAAAGCCTTGACATAGTGGATTTTGAGCGTGCCTCAAAGATTACAGGTGCGAGGTTTTCACTTATGAAGGGGCTTGGTGCAAGGCTTGAGCGGGCGCTTATGAACTTCATGCTCGACCTGAATACCTCAAAGGGCTACAAAGAGGTCTTCCCACCGATTATAGTTAATCGTGAGACCATGACAGGCACTGGGCAGCTCCCAAAGTTTGAGATGGACCTTTTCAGGGTGGCAGACCCGCCTGACTACTATCTTATCCCAACAGCAGAGGTGCCAGTTACGAACATACATCGTGACGAGATACTGAAGGAGGAAGACCTTCCCATCTACTACACTGCCTATACACCCTGTTTCCGTCGTGAGGCAGGCTCCTATGGTAAGGACACAAGGGGGCTCATCAGACAGCACCAGTTCAACAAGGTGGAGCTTGTGAAGTTTTCTAAGCCCGAGGACTCCTACGATGAGCTTGAAAGGCTCACAAGGGATGCTGAGGATATACTGCAGAGGCTGGGGCTTCCCTACCGTGTGGTGGTTCTCTGCACAGGAGACCTTGGCTTTTCAGCCTCCAAGACCTACGATATAGAGGTGTGGCTTCCAGGGCAGGGCCGTTACAGGGAGATATCTTCCTGTTCAAACTTCGAAGACTATCAGGCCCGAAGGGCAAATATACGATTCAGAAGGCAGGGTAAGAAGGGAACCGAGTTTGTCCATACCCTAAATGGCTCGGGGCTTGCCATAGGCAGAACTCTGGTTGCAATCCTGGAGAACTACCAGCAGAAAGACGGCACCGTGGTGGTGCCAGAGGCGCTCAGGCCCTACATGGGGGTTGATGTTATAGCCTGATTTGGTGTATATTATATATCTCTAAATTACATGGAGGAGGAGCTTAATGGCTAAGAAGAACCTTTCAGCTTTAAAGAGAGTCAGACAGTCTGAGAAACGCAGACGCAGAAATCAGTTCTGGAAGAGCACGATAAAGACCTTTACCAAAAAGGTTGAAGCAGCAATCTCAGCAGGCGACAGGGATACAGCTCAGAAGATGCTGAGAGAGGCAATCAGAACTATATCAAAGGCCCGTTCAAAGGGTGTTATACACAGAAACACAGCAGCAAGAAAGATTTCAAAGATAACCAAAAAGTTTAACAGGGCCTTTAAGTCTGAAGCAGCTTAGCCAGAGCCTCCTCAAGAACTCCCGATGTTTGGGAGTTTTTAATCTTTCTGTCTGTATCAATCATTATTTCAAGAAACCTCTTATATCTCCCTTTATCCCTGAAGTAACCCTTTCTTTCAAGGTCTGCAAACTTCCAGTTCAGGGCTCCTATCAGTGCAATTGGTTCGTTTTCAGCCTGTAGTGCCTCAAGCATCATAAAGCTCTCTTTTTTTCTCTTTTTAACAACCAGCTCGGCAAGTAAAAAGACATTCTGACTGACACTGCCACTTACTACCTCAGCCACTTCTGATATTTGAGGTGCTTTCTTTCCAAGGAGGCTTAGTTTTTCAAGCTCGCTGTAGATTATGCCTGCATTTGAGTTACAGAGGCTCATTAAGAGGTCGGCGATTTCATCTGATAGTTTAAGGCCCATCTCAGTGGCCACTGCCTTTACCCAGTGCTTCATCTGTGGCTGGCTGAGGTCAACTGAGATAATCTGTTCTGCCTTAAAGAGCTTCTTAATCTCAGGGTCTGCTTCCTTTTCTGAGAAGATTACCACCCTTGTATCAGGTGATGGGTTTTCAAAGTATCCAAACAGTGCCTCTCTTTCCTTCTTTTTAGCCTTCTCATAATGTAAGAGGAGGATGAACTTTCTGCTTTGAAAGAATCCTGGTGAGTTTGCTGAATCAATGATGGCCCGAATGTCTGTGTCCCTTTCAGAAAGGTCGTATATGTGCAGGTTAAAGGAAAGCTGGTCCTCAGGAATCAGAGACTTTATCTTTTCAACGCTTCGGGTTACGAAGAAGTGTTCCCTGCAGTAAACAAAGTAGCACAGCAGGGGAAGGCCGCTTTTTATCTCTTTATTTAGCTTCCTGAGTCCCATTGTAGATTATCTCGTTAATTATCCTTTTTGAGAGGTCTTGAAGGGCCTCCCTTAAAACCCCTTCCCTCTGGGCGTTGATTTCTTCAACACTTTGGCCAGCTACAAAGCTCTCGTCAAACTCGGATGACAGTTTGTTGAGAACCCTTTTAGAGCCATCAGGATATATAATCACCACATCAGCCTTCACTATCACTGAGTACTCAGAGGAAAGGCTGTTTTTCAGACTTCGTGTCGTCAGGCTGTAACCTGTAAGCGTGACATTTAAACTCACGCCACCTGGTGATAGTGAGATGCCATCTTTAAGGCAGGTCTCGGTAAAGCTATCAATGAATAACCTTTTAAGGCCAGGCTCGTATGTCCTGTTTTCAACACCCGTAAGATAGAGCTTTTTATAGGGAAGCGATGCTTTTGGTAAAACCCTGTAGCCACAGGCACTGAGCACTGACAAAAAGGCTAAAATAAATACTATGAAAATCCTTTTTTTCATTTCCTTTTAAAGATATATCTTAACCCGTTTTTTACTCCTGCATCAAACTTCTTAAGTAGCTTTCTTGCCCAGACAAACTCGGTTGCAAGGATTGCAAGGGCCGCAGGGATTACCACTGTTGCTGGTCCTGGTAGAACTATTAATAAAATGCCGATGATTAGCAGTGTAAAACCAAGGACGATCTTTATCAATCTCTTTGCCTGAGACAGTGTTTGTACTGCAAACCTGTTCAATGCTGACCCTGCCACCTCCTGCTCTCTATGAGCTTATTTTAATAGAGACTATAGGAGTAAAAAGTTCCTGTTTCAAAAATCCTATTAGAACTTTGAGGGGGCAAAGCCCCCTCAAACTCCCCAATAAGGTTAAATATTTTTTCTTAAATATGGGGTTCCAAAGGGGCTTTGCCCCTTTGAGGGGGCAAAGCCCCCTCAACCTCCCCCAAATAAATAAAAATTAATTCCTTAATTTTGGGGGGATTTCAAAGGGGGTGAAACCCCCTTTGAGGGACTCCCCCCCTTTGAGTCACCCAGACACTAG
>WFMM01000087.1 GCA_015484595.1 Nitrospirota bacterium
AGCCCCTCTGTCCTCTTCTTAAGCCCATCCTCAACATCAATGGTAGTTGCAAAGGCAGAGTATAGCCCTGTTATCACGATGCCTGTAATTGCAAGGGCTATGAGCACCTCTATAAGCGTAAGCCCTTTATTTGTAGTACCGGTAGACAACGGTCCTTCCGTCCTTTTTAACCGAAAGCCTGTATTCATAGACATCCTCAATGCCTGTTGGTGTTCTGTCAATCCTGTATTTAATGCCCTCGTATTCATCTGCCTTACGGTAAGAGCCTGTCTCGGTGAGCCCTAACTTTTCACGATATGCCCTGTAAAGCAGGTCATTTGAGGCCTCAAGCAACTCCACATCTGTAAGCACCGCATCTGTGGTCTTTATGCCTGAGCGTAAAAGCATGTAAAGCCCTGATAGCGATATGGCAAGCACAACCGTTGCAATGAGCACCTCAAGGAGTGTAAAGCCCCTTTTATCCACTGCCCTTTTCAACCCTCACCTCGCACAAAAGAGGGATACTCCTTATCTTCATCCCCCCTGAAAGCTCAAGCACGAAGTAATCACAAATTCCGTCAGGATAGGCATTAACTGTTATCTCCATACCCTGAGCCTGCCTTTCGTTAAGCCATACGCGCTCGAGTGCTCTATCACCAGGAAGGCTGTGCTCCCTTTCATCAAGGTAGAAGTGCTCTCCTCCCAATTGAAACCTCACAGCCACCTTCTGCCTCTTTTTCATGGCCTCTTTCTTTGCCTCTTTAAGCACACTGTCAAGCTCCTCAACCACAGGGGACCTTCTTTCAAGAAGACCCGATACCACCTTTGGCACAAGCAAAAACATGCCCATTGAGATTATCACCAGAACCACCATAAGCTCAACAAAGGTAAACCCACGGGACCATGCATACTGCTTTGTATCTCCAGACTTCATAACCCCATCTCCCTAAACGCAATCAACGCAATAAACGCAACCAACTCAATCAACGCAATAAACGCGATGAACGCGATAAACGCGATTAACGCAATCAACGCAATTCCCAGCTCTTAATATCAGCATCATAACCGGTGCCTCCTGGTTTTCCGTCAGCTCCGTAGGAGATTATCTCGTAATCCCTGCCCTCGTCACCAGGGCTTCGGTAGATGTATTTATGTCCCCAGGGGTCAAGGGGTTCTTCGTCGTAATCCAGATAACCACCCTCGTTATAATGCTCAGGGATGGGCTCGATGTCAGGCTTTTTTATAAGTGCACGGAGCCCTTGTTCAGTGGTTGGGTAAAAGCCGTTGTCAAGCTTAAACATCTTAAGAGCAGACTCAATGGCCTTTATGTCGTTTTTTGCCTTCACCACTCTTGCCTGGTCAGGCCTGCTAAGAAGCTTGGGCACCAGAAAGGTAGCCAGAATGCCCAGAATTATGACCACCACCATGAGCTCAATAAGCGTAAAACCATCCTGCCCCTTAATTCTCTTCATCCTTTATACCTCCATATTTCTAAAATTCTTTTTCCTTAACTCAACACTCAACACTCAAAACTCAACACTCAATCCCTCCCCTGTCTTTATTATCTCACCATCTGATTCAGCTCAAATATGGGCATCATGATTGAGAGCACTATAAAACCAACTACTGCTCCAAGAAGAAGGATCAGCACTGGCTCTGCCATTGACACTATCCTTGAAGTAAGTCTCTCAACATCACGCCTCATAAAGTGTGCCACCCTGAGCAAAAACTCCTTTAGCTCACCTGTGCTTTCACCAGTAACCACGGTTGCCTTAAACATGTCATCAAACATGGTGGAGTTTCTGATTACATCTGAGAGGCTCCGCCCCTTCTGAACCTCAGCGGCTATCCTCTCTATCTCTTTCTGGAAATGGATATTCGTCACAGCCCCCTTACAACCCTGAAGCGCCACCACAAGGGGGATACCCTCTTTAAGCTGAAAGGATAGAAGCTCGGAAAACCTGACCATAATGGCCTTTCTGTAAAGGGGTATCCTGAGAAGCCATCTGTCGATGATGCTCTTTAACTTACCCTCTGCCCTGTAGTTCCTGTAAAGGGCAACAGTAAGGAGGCCAATCAAAAGTGCAATAAATATCCCGTATCTTCTTAAAAACTCTCCACTTGCTACCAGGACCCTGGTAATCAACGGAAGCTCTACCTTAACGGTTCTGAAGATCCTGATCATCCTTGGCATCACGTACATAAGCAAGAAACCAACCACACCGCTTCCGATCAAGGCAACCACCAGCGGATACGAAAGGGCTGACTTTAGTTTTGACTCCTGCTGTCTTTTTCTTTCCTCGTACTCTGCTATGCTTAATAAGAGCTCTACAAGCCCTCCTGTTGCCTCTGCCACCCTTACCATGTTTACATAGACCGTTGAAAAGAACCTCGGAAACCTTGAAAGTGCCTCGGAAAACCTTATCCCCTTGGTCACATCGTCCTTTATCTCAGTAAGCACCCATGCAATTGAACGATTGGATGACTGACGGGCCGATATCTCCAGTGCCCTCGTAAGGGGCAAACCGCATCTTAGCATAACTCCAAGCTGAAAAAACAGGTACCCCCTGTCTACAGTCCTCCTGATCGTAAGCCTTCTTCGCTTTCTGCTTTCCTCTATCTCAAAGGGCAGGATACTCTTTTGCTGAAGGCTCTTTAATGCCTCTCTTTTATCCTGAGCCTCAACCAGCCCATCAATAAGGTTTCCCCTGCTGTCATATCCCCTGTACTTATATAGAGCCATTATAACCCTGGGTGGTTACAGTTAATACCTCTTCAGGTGTAGTCACGCCAGCCCTTATCAGTTCTATACCGTTTGCAAACATGGTCTTCATCTGCTTCCTGATCGCCAGTGTCTTTATCTGAGATGAGTTTGCCTTCTTCATTATCAGTTTTCTTATGTCGTCGTCAACCATCAAGAACTCAAATATCCCTGTTCTCCCCTTGTATCCGGTGCCGAGGCACTCATCGCAGCCCTTTCCCCTGTAATAGGAATCTATCTCTATCCCCCTTTGCCTGAACAGATAGGACATCTCCTCAGACATCTGCACATGCTCTTTACAGTAGGGGCATATCTTTCTTACGAGCCTCTGGCCTATTACCAGAAGGAGGCTGCTTGAGATCAAGAAGGGCTCGATGTTCATGTCAATCAGTCTTGCCACTGCAGTGGGGGCATCAGATGTATGAAGGGTCGTAAGCACTAAGTGTCCCGTAAGAGATGCCTGTATGGCTGCCTCTGCTGTCTCCTCATCCCTTATCTCTCCAACCAGGATTACATCCGGGTCCTGCCTGAGAAAGGTTCTTATGGAGCGCGCAAAGGTAACCCCTGTTGCTGGGTTTACCTGAACCTGAACGATACCGTCAATCCTGTACTCTATCGGGTCTTCAATGGTTACTATGTTTATTGATTCGTCCTTTATCTCGTTTATACAGGCATAAAGGGTGGTGGTTTTACCGCTTCCTGTAGGGCCTGTTACGAGGATTATGCCGTTTGGTGACTTAAGAAGACTCCTTAAAAGATTGAGCCTTCCACTGTCAATGCCAAGCGTATTTAGGCTTAGCACCTCTTCAGAACGCTGTAAAAGCCTGAGCACCACCTTTTCCCCTGATGATGTGGGAATGGTCGAGACCCTGATGTCTATGGTCTTACGGCCAAACTGAATGTTTATCCTTCCGTCCTGGGGTCTTCTGGTCTCAGCCACATCCATGTTTGCCATCACCTTGAGCCTTGCAACCATGTACTCAAGCAATCCCCTGTCAAGGGTTCTTACGGTCTTCAGACGGCCATCTATCCTGTACCTTATGGTAAGCCCCTTTTCCCTTCCCTCGATGTGGATGTCACTTGCACCAGAACGGATTGCGTCCATTATAACCTGGTTTACCAGCTTCACCACAGGTGCATCTTCACTTACACCGCTGAGGATGTCGTATCCCTCAGGGGTAATCATCTCCTCAGCAGACTCAAGCTCCACATTTTCCGTAAAAAGGTGGGAATACTGCTCGGCCTTTTCAAGGAGCTCCTCAGGTGAAACAAATCTGCACCGTGCAGACCTGCCTGTCTTTGTGGCAATAAGGTTTGCCTTTAGTGCTCCCCTTTGAGAGCTTACGAGGAACTGTATCTCGTCATCTGAGGCTCCCGTGGGAAGGAAGTCAGACCTGTCAGAAAATCTCCTGTATAGCTCCAGGATATCTCCACTTATACCCTCTACATCAACAACTATTTCATCCATATTTTATTGTAACGCAATAAACTCTATTAACCCAACCAACTCAATCAACGCTATTAACCCAACCAACGCTATAAACTCAATCAACGCAACAAACTCAATCAACGCAATTAACGCAATTAACGCGATTAACGCATTTGATATATAAACGCCTCAAGCCCCTCTTTTTTCTTAAGGCGATGCTTTATAAACGCTGCAGGTGCGAGGCTGTTATACTTACCAATCAACACCCTGTAACCCTTTCCCTCTTTTTTAATCTCTCCAGAGTAGCCGTGACTTCTGAGGAGCTCTAATAGTGCCCTTGCGTTTTTCTCAGAAATAAAGTATCCAACCTGAAC
>WFMM01000088.1 GCA_015484595.1 Nitrospirota bacterium
ACGCCTTTGGGTGATTGATATTTATCTTTTAGATCTTAAATTGGAGAAAATTTGCAAAAAACCTAAAAGAAGTTATAAACTATCTTTTCGAAAACCATGAGTGTGCTTGATTCCATAGGAAATACACCTCTTGTGCTCCTTGAAAGGATCAATCCCAACCCTCGGGTGAGGCTCTTTGCAAAGCTTGAAGGGGCAAATCCAGGGGGTTCTGTAAAGGACCGCATAGCCTACTACATGATTAAAGATGCCGAAGAGCAGGGCAAACTCAGACCCGGCCTTACCATACTTGAACCCACAAGCGGAAACACGGGCATCGGGCTTGCCATGGTTGGTGCAGCAAAGGGTTACAGGGTAAAACTTGTTATGCCCGAATGTGTAAGCATTGAAAGACGGAAGACCCTTGAGGCCTTTGGTGCTGAACTAATCTTAAGTCCTGGTCAGGAAGGCACAGATGGTGCCATCAGGCTTGCCCACAGGCTCTATGATGAAGCAAGAGATGCTTACTTTATGCCTGATCAGTTCAATAATCCTTCAAACATCAAGGCCCATTACGAAACCACAGGAAGAGAAGTATATGAACAGACCAGTGGTGAAATAACCCACTTCGTGGCAGGAATGGGCACAACTGGCACCCTCATGGGTTCTGCAAAGAGGCTTAAGGAGTACAGTAAAGACATACAGATAATCGGCGTAGAGCCCAATCTTGGCCACCGAATACAGGGACTTAAGAATATGCAGGAGGCAATAGTTCCTGGTATCTACGACCCCTCAAGGCTTGACGAAAAACACAATGTTGACGACGACACTGCTTATCAGACCGCAAGAGAGCTTGCAGTAAAGGAAGGGCTCTTTGTTGGAATGAGCAGTGGTGCTGCCATGAGCGTTGCAATTAAAAAAGCAAGGGAATTAAAGGAAGGAACCATTGTGGTTATACTTCCAGACAGGGGTGACCGCTATCTAAGCACAGCTCTTTTTGCCTCTGTATGTGCCGAATGCCCACCTTAAAAAGAAATCCTAAATCCTAAACTGTTGCTTTTCGCATTATGTAAAGTCTTCTGAGTGATACAAGGTTTGAGAGCACTCCTATAAAGACCAGAAACAGATAGAGTTCATTGAGGATTGAAAAGACCATTACAAGAAACAGCCTTGTATCCCTTCCAAAACGCCATGTAGAATCCCTTGTCTTTCTGATCAATTCATCGTATTTTGTAGCAGTATAACTACTTACGAGGCTTCCAACCAGTGCTACATAACCAACAAGCCAGACATTGGGATTGGCTGAATAGTTCCAGAGTCCGTATATAATTCCAAGCACTATCGCAGCATCGCCGTAACGGTCTAAGACAGCATCAAGCCAGGCACCGTAGCGGGATGACTGGAATTTAAGCCGTGCCACCTCACCATCACAACCGTCAAGCACTGAGGTAAACTGGGCAAGGAGCCCCCCGATAAGGAAGGAGATGTAGTTTCCAATAGAAAACAGAGCAGCCGAGATAAGGCATATAACAAAGCTAATTATCGAAAGTGTATTTGGTGTCAGACTGGTGTTTACCAGCCAGCGAGTAATCCTCTTTGACACAGGCCTGTTAAGCACCCTTGATATAAAACCATCGGTAGGTTTTATAAGGTTGTTAAGTAGCAGTTTTTCAGCTATTTTCAATGCCTCCTCTGTATCAACATCGATCCAGAACTCCTCTCCGATGTCAAAGGCCTTGAGCCTTCCCTCCATGGAAAGGCTGTTCATTACATGATTAAGGCTGTCCTTACCTGCTTCCACCACCTTTTCAGCATACTCCATCACCTCTTCGGTTATCATAAAGGCACCACAGTCCACAGCATTGTAGTCCTTGAGCTCTTTACCGACCCCTCTTACAATACCCTCTTTTAACAGCACCTTTGTGGCATCCTCCATGTCTATGTACTCTGCAGGAGATGAGTCAATTGCCACAATGGCCTCTCCTGGAGCAGGTCTCCTCAGAGAAAGCCTCCTTATTATCTCAGGAGAAAACACATGGTCAGCCATCAAAAGAAGAAATCTCTTTCCCACCTTTCCTCTGGCAGAAAGCAAAGAGAGGGCATTGCCTTCCTTCCAGTTCGGGTTTTCAACATAGGTTATCCTGACCCCGTATCTCCTGCCATCACCTATTCGTTCCTTTATTAAATCCCCCCTGTAACCCACCACAACTACAATGTCCTTTATACCAGCCTCTTTCAGAGTCAGCACAGAGCGCAGTATAAGGGGAAGGCCAAGGAGACGCATCAGGGGTTTTGGCCTTCCCTTTCTGGGAGCCCCTATTCTTCGGCCCTCTCCAGCGGCCAGTATCACGGCCTTCATGGCTTACCTCTCTCGTTTACCCTCTATGAACTCCTCAACCATCTCGCGGGCAACCGAGTCAGGATACTGCTCAGGGGGATGCTTCATGGTGTAAGCAGATATGGAAAGCAGTGGCCCACCAGTGCCTCTGTCCAGTGCAAGTTTGCAGCACCTGATGGCATCAATGGCGCAGCCAGCTGAGTTCGGAGAGTCCTCCACAGAAAGTCTCAACTCAAGGTTTATTGGCACATCTCCAAATATACGGCCCTCCATGCGGAGGAAACATATCTTGTTGTCCTTAAGCCATGGAATGTAATCTGATGGTCCGATGTGGATATTCCTTGGCTCAAGCGGTTTATCAAGCACTGACTGAACTGCCTCTGTCTTTGATATCTTCTTTGACTTGAGCCTTTCACGGGCAAGCATGTTAAGAAAATCAGTGTTTCCACCTGTGTTCATCTGGTAGGTTCTGTCAAGTTTTACTCCTCTGTCGGAAAATAGTTTTGCAAGAGTGCGGTGAGTAATGGTTGCTCCTATCTGTGCCTTTATGTCATCTCCCACAATCGGGATACCCCTTTCTCTGAACTTGGTAGCCCACAGGCTATCAGATGCAATAAATACAGGCATACAGTTTATAAAGGCAACCCCTGCCTCAAGGCAGCACTCTGCATAGTAACGGGTTGCGTTCTCAGAACCTACTGGCAGATAGTTAAGGGCGATCTCTGCACCGCTTTCCTTTAGGACCTTTACCACATCAACCTCTGGTTCATCAGAAACCACAAAGGTCTCATCCTCTGGATACTCTTTCATGTGTGGGGCAACGCCATCCATTACCTGCCCCATCATCACCTTTACACCTGTCTCAGGAACATCCCTGTGAAAAATGGTTGTGCAGTTTGGTGGTGCAAAGATGGCCTCTGCTACATCACGGCCCACCTTTCTTCTGTCGATGTCAAAGGCTGCAACAACCTCAATGTCAGAAGGTGTGTAACCTCCGATCTCCCAGTGCATAAGCCCAATGGCGTCTTCAGGTTTTTTGTCTTTGTAGTAGTAGATACCCTGGATTAAAGAGCTTGCACAGTTACCAACTCCAAACACAGCAATCTTGATCTTCGCCATAACCTATGCACCTCCTTTTTGTTATTGAGCCTGATCAACAGGCTCTAACTTATTTAATTTTAATTAATAATTCCTTTCCTCAAAAATCTTTCACCAGGGCTTTGAAGGGCTCCGCCCCTCAAACTCCCCAATATGGTTAAGTAATTCTTCATTAATATGGGGTTTCAAAGGGGCAGAGCCCCTTTGAGGGGGCAAAGCCCCCTCAAACTCCCTAATAATTTGATGAATTTATTTTTTCCTTATTTCGGGGGTTTTCAAAGGGGGTGAACCCCCTTTGAGGCACCCCTCAAAACTCCCCAATAATTTGATGAATTTATTTTGTTCCTTATTTCGGGGGTCTGGGGGGCGTAGCCCCCCAGTGTAACACCCTTGATTTTCTTGATCAGCCTTATTATTTTTAAGCTGTTAAACAGCTTAAAAACTATAAGATTTGTTTCTGGAATTTTACCCTATATCGAGTTATAAATACAAATACAACAGACAAAAATCGGGGGCTTGCGGGCCCTTTATAACCTGAAGCGATAATAAATCTGGAAAGTTAAACAGTGAAATGTGTATATTAATAAAATAAAAAATTTAAAAAAATTTTTCAAGATATCCATTATGAAAAGGGTTTTCAGGTTTCTTCACATATCAGACCTACATCTCAGTTTAAACCATCCACTATGTCCTGCAGATGCAGAAAAGGAAAAATCAGAGACCTTTTACCAGCTTAGTCTTCAGGCTCTGAAAAACAGTGTTTCCCTGGTAAATCAGCAAGGTCTCGATGCACTGCTTATTGCTGGAGACCTGCTTGAGGCAACCAGGATTCAGCACAGAGTTATAGAGGACATCTTTGGTGCTCTCTCCGAGTGTAATGCACAGGTAATCATTTCCCCTGGAAATCACGACCTCTACAGCATGACCTATAAAAAGGAAAGGCTTGATTTCTACGGCATCTCTTTTCCTGACAATGTCCATGTTTATTCAAGTCCAACCTTTTCTTTAAAAGACATAGAGGGGAGAAACATTTACGGCATGGCTAACACCACCCGAGAAATAAAGCCCTTTGAGGAATGCCCTGAAATAAACACCAAGGAGATAAACATAGCCATGTTTCACGGCTCGCTGTTACGGTTTATACCTGAGGGAAAGGAACTCTGGCTTCCCTTTAACGAGCAGGAACTCCTTGAGGCTGGTTTTGATTATGTGGCACTTGGTCACTACCACGGATACTCTGAGGTAGTGGATTCACAGGGCACAATAAGGGCCCTGTACCCTGGCTCTTTATCACCTGCAGGTAGAAATGAAAGTGGTAAAAGGGGTGGGGTGCTGGTGGAGATTGAAAAGTCTGATGATACCTCCTCTGTAAAGGTTGAATTTGTTACGCTTTCTGAGTTGATGCTTAAGGAGATTAGCCTAACTCTTACAGAAGAGCACTCTGTAACAGAGCTTGAAAGGATGGTTCTTTCAGAGGTACCCAAAGAGCAAAGACCCAAAACAGTGCTTTACATAAAAGCCGAAGGTACTGGACAGGCTACACTTTCAGCTTTATCAGAAAGACTTTCCGAGCAATTTCTACATCTTGAAGTGGATACTTCAGGGCTTTTTTCAGATAATCTGGACATCCTTCTACAGATGCACAACCCTGAGACCATTGTCGGACGGTTTATCAGAGCCACCAGGGATGAAATGGAAAAAAGCGACGATGCAGGAAAAAGGATTCTCAGAAACGCCCTCCTTTACGGACTCGATGCCCTTAAGGGAAGGGAAATAGAGCCAAGGTATGAGGATAAAAAGATTCAGGGCTGAAAACTATCGCATCTTCAGAAGGATTGATTTTATATTTCCTGAACAAAACTGCATCCTTATCGTGGACGAAAACGAAAGGGGTAAGTCAAGCCTTCTC
>WFMM01000089.1 GCA_015484595.1 Nitrospirota bacterium
GAGAGGAGAGGTTTCTTGGCCGGGGAGTAAGTTACTGTGCAACCTGTGATGGGTACTTTTTCAAAGACGGAAAGAGGGTGATCATGGTTGGAGGTGGAAATTCTGCTGTTACCGAGGCACTTTATCTTGAAAGCATAGGCGTGGATGTAACCCTTGTTCACAGAAGAGACAGACTCAGGGCTGAAAAGAGGCTTCAGGAAAACCTCTTTGAAAGAAAGATCCCTGTTCTGTGGAACACGGTAGTTGAGGAGATATACGGTGAAGAGGTGGTAAAGGGCGTTAAGCTAAGAGACCTGAAAAGGGACAGACACTATGAGATGCAGGTGGATGGTGTGTTTATTGCCATTGGTTACGAACCGGTTAATGCTCTTGCAAAGGCACTGGGTGTTGAGCTTACGGAGGATGGGTACATAAAGGTGGACAGCCATCAGAGGACATCCATTCCAGGGGTCTACGCTGCAGGTGACATCACAGGTGGGGTTAAACAGATCGTTACCGCAGTCTCGCAGGGTGCCACTGCAGCAATTGCTGCCTTTGAAGACCTGATGAACCCCTACTGGAAGGGTAAGGGAGACATGTTTTAGTGAAAGGAACCACTGAAAAACGGGGCTTTCTATTCCTGATAGTACCTTTGCTTTTTATGATTCTTCCCATTAATGCCCACAGCAAGTGCCGATATGTCAGGGTAAAAAGGGTAATAGATGGTGATACCTTTCTTACAGCAAATGGAGACAGGGTAAGGCTTCTTGGTGTGGATACCCCTGAAAGCGTTATTAGCTCAAGACCTGTTCAGTGGTATGGAAAGAGGGCTTACTGGTGGCTATGGGAGCAGATATCTGGTAAAAGGGTATGTCTTGAGCGCGACAGCTTAAGCTCTGTCAACCTTGATAGATACGGAAGACTGCTGAGATATGTAAAGGCAGAGGGAAGACTCATCAACCGTGAGATTATCAAACTGGGAATTGGGAGGTTTTATCACCAGGAGCCCATCCAGTACGAGGAAGAGTTCAGGGCACTTCAGTTTGAAGCCATAAAAAGTGGCAGGGGGATGTGGAATATAAAAAACCACCTGAGCTGGATAAAAGACCGTATCAAACGACTTAAACTCCTTTCTAACTGTGAAAAAAGCAGTGCTTACCTCTGCCCCTGGGATGCACGGAGGTTTATAGGAAAGAAAAAGAGGGTAATGCTTTATGTCAGCAAGACCCACGATGCAGGTGACAGGTTTCTGCTAAACAGTGAGGTGGACTACAGGGCATCGGATAATCTGACGGTGGTTGTGTTTAAAAGGGGACACTCGGGGATAGAGCTTGACAGACGATTCTGGGGACAACTGATAGAGCTGAAGGGTAAAATCAGATTGTACAAAGACAGGGTAGAGATAGTGGTAAAGGACCCTGACAGGATAAAGATAATAAAGCCAGGGAGCAGGTGAAACTGGGTTGGTAATTGGTATATTGGTGTAGTGGTGTATAGTGTTAATTGAGTTCTTTGCGTTTATCGCGTTACCTTTTGTTAAAAGCTTCCATTGTTAGAAAACCAGCAAGTTTGTAGTTTGAGATTTAGAATTTAGAATTTGTTTAGAATTTAGAGATTAGAAATTAGAAATTAATAATAAGGGAGGCTCTATGTTTACCGATGCATTAAGGGAGATATTCCACACAAACCTTGCAGTAAAACAAGGCGAGCGGGTGCTTATATTCACTGACAGACCGACAAAGAGAGACAGGGTCTCTGAGGAAGACCTGAAGCGATGGCAGTCCCTCAGGGACCTTCTTAATCTGCTTGAGGACACTGGAAGAGGATTTACCACCAGCATAACCACCTGCATTTACCCCTCAAGAGGTGGTCACGGTAAGGAGCCACCAGAGAAACTGTGGCGGCTTGCCTTTGGTGACAGGGTGGTGGATAAACTCAAAGAAAGGGGCATCCTGAGGGCACTGATTGGTAAAAGGGCATCAGAAGAAAGGCTCAAAGAGGCTGAGGGTGTCATAAAGAGACATGCCTCAAAGGCAGTTGATGCGGTAATTGCAGTATCAAACTACTCCACGAGCCACACCCGATTCAGGGAGTTTCTCACCCGAGTATGCGGTTGCCGTTACGCAAGTATGCCGCTTTTTGACATCTCCATGCTTGAAGGTGCAATGGATGTGGACTGGCGAGCCCTAAAAAGACGCACAAAGACCATTGCATCACTGGTGAGAAAGGCCGTGGAGCTTGAGCTGACCACTCCAAACGGGACAACCCTGAGGCTATCAAAAAAGGGCAGAAAGGTGCTTGAAGACAACGGAGACCTAAGAAAGCCCGGCTCCTTTGGAAACCTGCCAGCAGGTGAGGTGTTTTTTGCCCCTCTGGAAGGCACTGCAGAGGGCAGGCTTGTGCTTGAGTGGGCACCAACGAGACACCTTGACTCACCTGTTGAGGTGGTGGTAAAAGAAGGAAGGGCCACGGAGGTAAAGGGAGCCGAGGAGTTTGTTGATGTGTTAAAGGAAAGGTTTTCCGAGCGGGCAGAAAACCGATTTGTTGCAGAGTTTGGAATTGGCACCAACGACCGTGCCAGCAGGCCTGACAACATACTCGAGTCTGAAAAGATCCTCGGCACCGTTCATGTAGCCTTTGGTGACAATAGCTCCTTTGGCGGCCTGATAAAGACACCCTATCACCAGGACTTCGTCTTTTTCTATCCAACAGTGAAACTAACCCTTAAGGATGGCAAGACCGTCTGTTTGCTGAAAGATGGAAAATTAGAGGTTTAAAACATGGAACTATCTTTGAAGGTCTGCCCTTAAGCATGGTTTAGATTGGCATCCTTTATAGGGGTTCATTTATAATATCATGATGATTCAATTCAGGGAAGTCACCAAGATATACGACAACATAACTGCATTAAGAAGGGTCTCTTTTTCCATTGGCAAAGGAGAATATGTATTTGTTACAGGTCCAAGCGGTGCAGGAAAGAGCACGCTTTTAAAGCTCATCTACCTTGCTGAAAAGCCTGACGAGGGCTCTATCTCCATTGCAGGCTATTCAACGGACACGTTGAAGGAACGGGCAATCCCCTATCTGAGGAGAAACATAGGCGTGGTGTTTCAGGACTTTAAACTCCTTGAGAATAAGACCGTTTACGATAACATTGCCATTGCTCTGAGAATCAGAGGAGTGGGAGAGCGGGAGATACGCGAGAGGGTTCACGAGGCCCTAAAACTGGTAAACCTTCGTCACAAGGCTGACAACCTTCCCTCTGCACTTTCAGGCGGTGAGCAGCAGAGGGTCACCATTGCAAGGGCCATCGTGGGTGAGCCAACAGTGTTACTTGCGGATGAGCCCACGGGAAACCTTGATGTTGACAATGCAGCAGGCATTATGAAGATATTCAGCGAGATTCACGCAAAGGGCACCACCATCGTGTTTGCAACGCACAACAGAGACCTTTACAGAAACACAGGCAAGAGGGTGATAAAACTTGACAGTGGAAACATCGTTTACGACGACATGGAGTAGGTAAGAGATGCTTTATTCCTTTAAGGTTGCTTTAAGAAGTCTCTGGTTTTACAGATGGATAAACCTTCTTTCCATCCTTTCCATTGCCACAGGGCTTTTCATCTTTGGAGTGGTGCTTTTTTCTCTTTACAACATTGAGCGGGCAACGCACAGGGCACCCGAGAAGTTCACCATCACCGTGTTTTTAAAAGACAGGGCAAAGGAGTCAGAGATACAGTCACTGGTTAACAGGCTTTCTGATGAAAAACTCATCAGCAGGGTTAAGTACATATCAAAGGATGAGGCCCTGAGGGAGCTTAAGGAGTCTCTGAAGGATGCTGCCTATGTGCTTGAGGGGCTGGATGAAAACCCGCTTTTTCCATCCATAGAGATTAAACTCAAAGAGGATGCCTTTAACCGAAGGGATGTGGACTACTTTATAAAGAGACTCAGGAGACTTGATGTGGTGGAAGATGTCTTTTACGGTGAGGATATTTTTAGCTCCATCAAGAGTCTTTACAGAAACTTCAGAGTTGCATCAATACTTTTGATAGTGCTTTTTTCGGTTGCCATCGTCTTTGTAAGTTACAGCACCGTAAAGATACTGTTTTTTAAACGAGCCGAGGAGATAGAGATATACAAACTCCTTGGAGCCACAAAGGGCTTTATCCGTGGCCCCTTCATTTTTGAGGGAACCATGATAGGGCTTTTTGGTGGATTAATCGGCTCTGCAGGGCTTCTGGCCCTTTTCGATCTGTTAAAGGGATTGGGGAATCCAGAGATCCCACTGGTGAGGATGCTTGTGCTTCCTCCTGAGATAGTTGCAGTGATACCTGTTTCGGGTCTGATACTTGGTCTTATTGGCTCTGTAATCGCCATAGGGAGACTCAGGTATTGAGGGGCAGACAGTTTCCATCCAGAGGGCTTTTCCTTTTTGTCTTCCTCGTTCTGTCAATATCTCTCAGTCTGACTTCCCAGGCAGTGATTAAAAACCCAAAGGAAGAGTACAAAAAGATACAGCGGGAGCTTAAAAAGAGACAGCTTGCAGTTCAGAAGGCAAAGAAAAAGGAATACTCCATCCTTGAGGAACTCGAGCAGACAAACAAAAAGTTAGACAGGATTAAACGCAGGATAAAGGCACAGAGAAGGAAGATTTACAGGACAAAAAAGACCCTTTCAAGGCTCAGAAAGAACATGGGGGAGCTTGGGCACAGGATAGAGCAGCAGAAGAGGTGGCTTAAACGAAGGATAATAGCCATGCAGAAATACGGATACCAGTCTTTCATGGTTAACCCTGAAAGGCCTGGACGGTTTGAGCCAGACCCTTTGGTGGTGTTTCTAAGCTCAGAGGACATCTCGCAGATGCTAAGGCTCTGGCATTATCTGAAGAGGATTGCAAACTACGAATACCAGATCCTTAACACCTACAACGAAAACCTCGCCCGTCTTCAAAGACAGAACAAACAGTACACCGCTTTGTTAAAGAGGCTTTCCTCTGAAGAAAGGGAGCTAAGAAGACAGGAAGACTCTCTCAGGCAAAGCAAGAAAAGAAAGAGACAGCTTCTTGCCTCCATACGAAGGGAAAAATCCCTTTACAAAAAGATGATTTCCGAACTTAAGGCACAGTCTCTGAAGCTAAGAAAGATGATCCTTGAGTCAGAAAAGCAGAAGTTCCTTATGAAGGGCTTTGCAAAGATGAGGCATAAGTTGATGTGGCCTGTAAACGGCAGGGTGGTGATTCCCTACGGAAGCTATCGTGACCCTAAGTTTAAGACCCCTGTGTTTCACAATGGTATCCACATAAAGACCTCGGAGGACGCAATTGTCAGGGCTGTCTATGGTGGCAAGGTGGTATTTGCTGACTGGTTCAGAGGCTACGGTAAGGTGGTAATAGTGAATCACGGTGAGGGATACCATACGGTGTATGCAAATCTTAGCGAGATTTTTTTGAACAAAGGAGATATAATAAAAGAAGGCGACCAGATAGGAAGAGTAGGGGAATCGGGCACGATTAATGCCCCTGGTCTTTATTTTGAGGTCAGATACAAGGGACGCCCCGTTAATCCCCTCCGCTGGTTGAGAAAAAAATAGCTATATGGAGGTTATTGTATGAAAAAGATAAAGGTACTTGGTGTTATTGCTACTGTTGTAACGATATTTTTTATTGCCCAGGCACTGGTCATACAGTGGTCAGCTCCGTCTGCCATAGCCGATTCATCAAAGGACTACGAGTATCTTAAACTGTTTACAGAGGTGCTTGAGATCGTTAAGAAGAACTATGTGGAAGAGGTAAACACAAAGGACCTCATTTATGGTGCCATTAACGGAATGTTACGAAACCTTGATCCCCATTCAGGGTTTATGCCGCCTGATGCCTACAAGGAGATGAAGATAGATACAAAGGGTGAGTTTGGCGGATTGGGTATAAAGATAGGTATAAGGGATGGGGTGTTAACGGTGATAGCGCCCATTGAGGATACCCCTGCCTGGCGTGCAGGGATAAAGGCAGGAGACAGGATAATAAAGGTTGACGGTGAGCCCACAAAGGACATGACCCTCTTTGAGGCGGTTAAAAAGATGCGTGGTCCCAAGGGCACAAAGGTAACCATCACCATCATGCGTAAAGGCTGGAAGGAGTTTAAGGATTTTACGATCGTAAGGGACATAATAAAGATAAAGAGCGTCAGATACAAGGTGGTTGACGACGGTATCGGGTATGTAAAGATAAACCAGTTTCAGGAGCACACTGCCGATGAACTTGCCAAGGCACTGAAGGCCCTCGACGAAAAGGGGATAGACTCCCTGATACTTGACCTTAGAAACAACCCCGGTGGGCTGCTTAGAAGTGCCATAGAGGTGGCTGACCAGTTTTTACCACCTGACAAACTGGTGGTCTACATAAAGGGACGTTCAGGGGATAAAACAGAGTACTACACCAGAGGTAAGAGGAAACACTACGACTGGCCAATGATCGTGCTTGTAAACTACGGTAGTGCCTCTGCATCAGAGATCGTATCAGGTGCACTTAAGGACTGGAACAGGGCTGTAATCCTTGGCGTTACCACCTTCGGGAAGGGCTCTGTGCAGAGCGTTATCCCCTTAAGCGATGGCTCAGGGCTCAGGCTTACAACGGCAAAGTACTACACACCAAAGGGCATCTCTATACAGAACACAGGGATTGAGCCTGATATTGAGGTAAAACTGATTGCAAAAAACGGCAAAGGTCACCCCATACTCAGGGAGAAAGACCTCAGAGGTCATCTGCCAAACGAACAGCTTAAGGGTAAAAAAGAGAAAAGCAAAAAGGAGTCAAAACCGGTCGTCGTCCCAGTGAAGATAGACGAAAAGGAGGACATACAGCTTCAGCGTGCTATAGATGTGCTTAAGAGCTGGAGGGTGTTTAAGAAAAAGGTTGCCTGATGTCAAGGGTTATCTTTGATATAGAGACCATAGGGGTTGATTTCGATAGCCTTGAGCCAGCCCAGCAGGAGTATCTTCTCAGATACGCAGAGACCGAGGAAGAGGAAGAGAAGGTAAAGGACAGTCTTGCCCTCTACCCTCTTACAGGTGAGATAGTTGCACTTGGTATGCTTAACCCTGATACCCTTCGCGGGGTGATGTACTTTCAGGCACCAGATGTAGAGATAGAGCCCTTTGAGGAAGGTGGAATAAAATTCGAAACCGGCACAGAGCGTGAGATACTCGAGCGGTTCTGGGATGTTATAAAGAGCTACGACCAGTTCGTTACCTTCAATGGAAGGACCTTTGACTGCCCTTTTATAATGATACGCTCTGCTATAAACCGTATAAAGCCCACAAGAGAGTTGATGCCTAATAGATACAACGGCCCCCACATCGACCTGCTTGACCAGCTTACCTTCTACGGTGCAACCCGAAGGAGATTCAGCCTTGACATGTGGTGCAGGGCCTTTGGCATAGAAAGCCCCAAGGCTGAAGGCATTACGGGGCAGGACGTGCAGAGGCTATTCAGGGAGGGTAGATACCTTGAGATTGCCCGCTATTGCGTAAGAGACCTCTTTGCCACAAAGGAGCTCCTGTTTCACTGGGAGACCTATCTTAAGTTCAGACCATCCCAGTAATTCACTTTATAAATCGAAAGCCTGTTATCCGTGGACTTTGCCACTA
>WFMM01000090.1 GCA_015484595.1 Nitrospirota bacterium
CCTTACAGAGGAGGACTTTCCAACCCCTCTTGGACCGTACAAAAGGACATGATTAAAGGGTAGTCCCCTAAGAAACTGAAGGGTGTTTTTCTTGAGTCTTTCAATGGCAAAGTCTATGCCCTTTAGTTCCTCAAAGGTTATGCTGTCAACCCTGCTTATACCTTCTAAAAGGAGTCTGTTGTTAATCCTTATTGCCCTGAAGGCAATGTGTTTTTCAAAGACAGCCTCGTCTATCGAGGGACTAAGTGCAGATGCAATCCGCTCAAGGGTGCTGTTAAGCCTTCTTAGTTCCATAAGCAGCTCAGTCATCATGCTTTAATGCCTCCAGTGCCCTCTTATGAACCAGTTTATTGGCACTACAAAGCATCGGGGGTGTCCGCTTCATGGATAATCTTATCTCTTCGTAGCTTTTTCCCTCAAGGTCAGTACAGACCCCGCCTGCCTCCTTAAGCAGAAGCAGCCCCCCTGCATAATCAAAACTCCTTGTAGGAGCAGGATTTACATAGAGACTTGCAGCCGACGAGGCAACAAAGGCAAGGTCAAGGGCTGTTGAGCCGAGACATCTCGTCCTGTTAGCAAGTCCAAGAAGGGGCAGTATTCGGTTTATGTCCCTTTGGGGCACCTGTGTCTCATAAACCACCACCTTTATCTCTGGTGAACTCTGAGTTGAGATTGGTTTTCCATTAAGGAAGGCCCCTTTATTTCTTTCTGCCCAGTACTCATCGCCACTTATGTGATTAATAATGTAAGAAAGATACAGTCCCGAGACCCTGTCGTTTTCAGAAACTGCGATTGAACTGCAAAAAAGTGGGATACCGGTAACTGCATTTTTGCTTCCATCTATCGGGTCAATCACAAAGTAATGCCCTCCTCCGTTTATCTCAACCTCTCCAAGCTCTTCAGAGACAACCGTGGCAGGGACACCGCTTTTTTTAAGCATCTCTATTATCAGGCTTTCTGCCCTCTGGTCAACCTCAAAGGTCCTGTCTCCTGATGCCCCTTTCCTGAGTGGTCTGTCTTTGGTGGCTGAAAACCTTAAAGGTGGTATAACCTCTTTAAGCCTGTTACCAATCTCTCTTAAAAAATCTATGGAAAATTTATCCATATCCTTATTTTACATATTGAGTTTTATTAAATAAATTCTAATCTCTAATTTCTAAACTCTAAACAAATCCCAAATTTCTAAATTCCAATTTTTTAAATCCTTAACAATCAATTCATAATTGTAGTTTAGGATTTAGAATTTAGTGCTTAGAATTTTAATAATATAGGGCAGGCAATAAGCCGGGTTCTGTACTGGTGGTCATTTATCTGAGGCAGAGGATTGCTCCCCTGCTCTTGCGGCCTACCCGTTCCGCACGCTCAGGCGGGCCACCTTCAGGGCGGAACCTATTTGGCCTTGCTCCGGACAGGGTTTGCCGTGCCCTGGATGTCACCACCCAGGCGGTGGGCTCTTACCCCACCTTTTCACCCTTACCGAGCACCCAACAAGTGATAGGCTATGAGTTAACAATGCTCAGTAAAATTTCTCTTCTCAGACGAACCTAAAATATAGTGGTCACTTGTTGGGTGCTCGGCGGTCTGTTTTCTGTGGCACTTTCCCTCCCCGCACCTGTTTGAAACACAGAGATAATCTGTATATCAACAGAGTGCGGAGGGTGGCTGTTAGCCACTGTCCTGCCCTACGGAGCCCGGACTTTCCTCTGGGACCTACCCAGCGACCACCTGCCTGCCCTGAATATATTATAACTGAACTTTGAGGGGCTTTTCTTTTCAAGAGGGTCTTTGAACTACATAATTTAGTCCCCTACTGGCTACCCCCTAAGATCTTTAGAGCCTGTTCAACAGGCTCTAAGTTATTGATTTTTAATTAAAATTTCCTTTTTAAAAAATCTTTTACCTCCAGCACCTAAACAGCAAAAATCTACTATTTCGGGGGTCTGGGGGCGTAGCCCCCAGCGTAAACCCCTTGTTTTCTTGAACAGCCTCATCTTTTTTATTTTCTGCTGTCTCCTATTGCCCTTTTAGAAAGTGCATCTGCCTCTTTGTTCATCTCCCTTGGAACATGATTAATCTTAACGGCACTGAAGCCTGAAAGCAGTTTTTTTACCCTCTCAAACAGGGGTCTTAGCCCCTGGTTTTTTACCCTGTAAATACCCTTAAGCTGTTTTACGATTAGCTCAGAATCCATGTAAATCTCCACCTCTTCGGCACCTCTTTTTTTTGCCAGCTCAAGTGCCCTTATAAGTGCGGTGTATTCGGCAACATTGTTGGTGGCTTTCCCGATGGGCTCTGACAGGGTTTCCTTTTTGTCGTCTACAATGACAACTGCACCAATTCCTGCTGGACCTGGATTACCACTTGATGCACCGTCAGAGTAAATAACGGCCTTTGAGGGGGTTATTTTCGGTAAAGGTATCTGCCGCATTGAGGACATTGATGAAGACGGTCTTCTGTTTTTATCTCAACATATAGCTGAGGCGGGATGCTCATGTAGCATCCAAGGCATACCTCGTCTTTTGCCTCGACCACTGCAAGGCCATTGGTCTTCTCAAGGGTCTCCATATAACTGTCGTAAATATCAGGTGGTATCTTTTCAACCAGCACAAGACGCTTTTTCTTGAGTTCCTGAAGCTCCTCTTCTGCCTGTTGCTTCTTTTTATCAAGCTCCTTTTTTATCTCTTCAAGCCTCTTTTTTTCATCCTCTATCTTTTTTTCTGCCTCCTTTAATGTCTTTTTTGCCTCCTCGATTTCCTCCATGAGATATAGCACATCATCCTCTAAAAGATACTTCTCCTTTTCGGTTTTCTCTATCTCCTTCAGGTGAGCGTGATACTCTTTGTTGGTCTTTATGTCCTTGGTTCTTTCCTTAAGCTTCTCTATTCTGTCCTCTATCTCTTTGACCTCCAGTTCCTTCTGTCTCTTTTTCTTTTCCATCTCATTTAGCTTTTCCTGTTGCTTCCTGAAATCCTTTTCAGCCTTCTGAAGTGGAGCGGTGTGTTTGTTGATTTCCTTGGGGATGTCATCAATCTGAAGTTTTCTTGAAACAATTGTGGAGTCAATTTCCTGAAGGGCTATAAGAAGCTCTAAAACCTCTTTCATATAACCTCTCTTTCTTTATTTTTGAGGGCTGATGGTGGGCCCACCAGGACTCGAACCTGGGACCGACCGGTTATGAGCCGGTTGCTCTAGCCAACTGAGCTATGGGCCCCTGAATATGTATTGCGAGCGACTTCCCCGTGGTCTTGCCACGGCCTCGGCAACCGAAAACACCCCCAGTCATGCCGCAGGGCATCTTCGTTGAGCAAAACTAATTATAAAAATCTCAGAGGTCTTTGGTCAAGTGAAATGATAGGTCAGATTATCTCTTGACTTTTCATATAAACGTATGCAAATATATTTATATGAAAAACCTGGTTGAGATATTAAAAACCCTTGCTGACGAAAACAGGTTAAGGATGCTTATGCTACTTAACGAAAAGGAGCTCTGTGTCTGTCAGTTAATGGGTATCACAGAGCTTTCGCAGCCTATGGTTTCAAGAAACCTCTCACTGCTTTACAGGGCCGGATTTCTGGAAGAAAGGAGAGAGGGTAAACTCAAGTTTTACAGGGTAGGTAAAAATCTGTCGCCCCTTCATAAGGAGATGCTAAGGCTTCTTAGAAAATCTATTTCAGAAGACGAATCATTTAAAAAAGACCTTGAGACTCTTCAGGAGTGCACCGAGTTCCAGAAGCTGACAGGAAGGTGTGATATGAAGACATTTAAAGAATTCATAAACAGAAAAAGGCAGAAACTCAGGAGGGTGGTATGAAAAGGCTCTTAATAGTGTTATTCGTAATTTTTACAATGAGCAGTATTACAAACGCAGAGGTGTTATCCCTTAAAGAGGCGATAAAGATAGCCCTTAAGGATAATCCCCGGATAAGGGCATTTACCTGGTCTCTGGAGGCTGAAAAGGAAAAGGCCCTTGCAATAAAAAACAGATATCTCCCAAAGCTTTCCCTGGAGGAGAGATTTTTAAGGACCGACAGCCCTACCTATGCGTTTATGGCAAAGCTCAATCAGGAAAGGTTCTCCCAGAGTGACTTTATGATTGACTCCATAAACAATCCCCATGCAATAAACGACTTTCAGACCACACTGACCCTTGAGCAGCCCCTTTTTGTTCCAAGGCTAATTGAAGGAATAAAGATAGCCCGAAAGTCAGTAGAATCACGCTCTCTTAAGTTTAAACACCTCAAAGAAAGTGTAACCAGGGATGTAATGAAGTCCTATCTGGGGGTTTTGATTGCAAAACAGTATGTTGAGGTTGCCAGGAAGGCAATCGAGGACATAAAGGAGCACAAAAGGCTTGCCGAGGTTCGGTATAAGACAGGGCTTGGTCTTTACTCTGATGTATTAAGGGCTGAGGTGGCTCTTAAGGATGCTGAAAAGAGGCTGCTTTCTGCGAAAAACAATCTTGACACTGCCCGCAGAATGCTTGGCCTCGTGCTTGGCAAAACAGAACCGGTTGATGCAGAGGATACAGAAACAGGACTTGTGCTTAAGGACTTAAAGTTCTATCTCCTTTCGGCAAAGGACCGTTACGACCTTCGTTCGTTAAGAAAGGCCCTTGAGATGGCCAAAGAGGCTGTGAAACTTGAGAAATCAACATTCCTGCCTGAGGTAGGCATTGGAGGTAGCTATCAGTTAAACGACCACAACACACCTCTTGGTGCAGAGGGGCATAGTTACAACATCATGGCCTTTCTTAGATGGAACTTTCTTGACCTGACGAGAAAACACAGGACAACCTCTGCAGAAATGAAGGCTAAGGAGCTGATGGAAAGCATTGATGGGCTTCAAAAGCAAATAAACTTCAGTATTAACAGGGCATATAACGATGTAATGGTGAAAAGGAAAAACATTGAACTTTACGAAACCTCTGTTAAGGATGCCCAGGAGGCCTTAAGACTTGTCCAGGCTCGTTATAAGAACTCCCTTTCACCGATGGTTGACCTGCTTGACACCCAGTTGATGCTTGACCAGTCAAGGGCTAAACTTGTGCAGGCAAAAAAGGAATACCAGATGGCACTGATTGACCTCTACTTTGAAAGCGGTATGCTTTTAAAGGAGTTAGAAAACAGCTCCTCAAAATAACGAAATAATAAGTTTCAAGGAGGATAGATTATGAAAAGAACTGCTTATCTGATACTGACTCTGTTAATACTTTCACTTATTCTTTCCTGCTCAAAGAAAACCGAAGAGCATGCACAGGTAAAAAGACCTGTGGTTAAGGGGGTTCGAACCGAGGTTGTAAAAGCAGTAGAGATTCCCCAGACCTATGAAGTAACAGCAACTGTTCGTTCAGCCAACACCTCGATGGTCTCTGCAAAGCTGATGGGCACTGTAACAGAGATAATGGTCAAAACCGGTGACAGGGTTAAAAAGGGACAGCTTCTTTTAAAGATATCATCTCCTGAAATCAATGCAAGGCTAAGACAGGCAAAGGATGGCCTCGAGCAGGCCAGACAGGCCTATGAAATGGCAAAGCAGAACCTTGAGTTAATGGAAAAGACCTACAAAAGATTCCATGCACTGCTTGAGGAAAAGGCCATATCTCAGCAGGAGTTCGATGAGGTTCAGACGAAATACGATGTGGCAAAGCTTGAGCTTAAAAGGGCTGAGGCTGCGGTAAAGATGGCACAGGCAAGGGTTAAAGAGGCTCAGGCATTCAGGGCCTACACACTCATAAAAAGCCCTGTATCTGGAAGGGTTGCTGAAAAGAAAATAGATGTAGGCAGCATGACAGCACCCGGAATGCCCCTTTTCATAATCGAAGAACCCCGTTACAGGGTGGAGGTGCCTGTAGATGAGGGGCTGATTAAAAACATAAAAAAGGGTATGCCCCTTAAGGTAAGTATAGACTCCCTTGGCGTTTATACAACCGGCAGGGTAGAAGAGATAGCCCACCAGGTGGACCCTCTGACAAGGACATTTAATGTAAAGATAGGGCTTAAACAAATCAAAGGGCTGATGGGTGGTCAATTTGCAAGGGTAACAATTCCTCGAGGTGTGAAAAAGGAGATACTCATTCCTTCAAAAGCCATTGTTCACAGAGGCCAGCTCACCGGGGTTTATGTGGTAGATGAAGCAGGTATGGCTACATTGAGGTTTGTACGGCTTGGCAAGCAGTCAGGAGAAAACACAGTGGTACTTTCAGGTCTAACCCCGGGAGAAAAGATCGTGGTAGAGGGTGTTCAAAAGGTGCAGGACGGAGCTTTAATCAAGGGCTAACAGAACGCTAAGAGGGAGGAGAGACTGAAATGGAAGTAATCGGCACATCAGGTAAAATTGCAAAGGCATTTATAAGGTCAAAACTTACACCACTTATTGTAATCACCGCCCTGTTACTTGGTGTTTTTGCAATTATAGTAACACCAAGAGAAGAAGAGCCTCAGATAAGGGTTCCCATGATAGATGTGTTTGTTCAGTATCCTGGAGCATCGGCAAGGGAGGTTGAGGAAAGGGTTACCAGGCCAATGGAAAAGCTCCTCTGGGAGATAAAAGGGGTGGAGTATGTATATTCCATGTCAAAGCCAGGGATGAGTATCGCCATTGTCCGTTTCTATGTTGGTGAAGACATGGAAGAAAGCCTGGTCAAACTCTACAACAAACTCATGTCAAACTTTGACCGTATTCCGCCAGGTGTTTCAAAGCCTCTGGTAAAACCTAAATCCATTGATGATGTGCCGATACTGACCCTTACACTCTGGAGCGACCGATACGATGGATATCAGTTACGAAAGGTTGCCTACGAGCTTGAAAACCAGCTTAAACAGGACCCTGATGTCTCGGAGATACATGTAATCGGTGGACAGCGGCGTCAGATAAGGGTGGTGCTTGAGCCTGCCCGTTTAAGGGCCTATAACCTATCTCCCCTTCAGGTTATGGGTGCACTAAAGGCATCCAACTATCAGCTGCCCTCGGGGAAGTTCCCCTCTGAAAACAGGGAGTTTGTGGTTCAGACAGGAGGATTTTTACAGAGTGCTGATGATGTTAGGAATCTGGTTGTGGCTGTTTACAACGGAAGGCCGGTTTACCTGAAGAATGTTGCAGAGATTATTGACGGAGCAGAGGAGCCCTCCAATTATGTGTTAATGGGTTTTGGCCCCTCTTCAAAATACAAAAAAACTGGCATATACGATGCCGTGACCCTTTCCATAGCAAAAAAGAAGGGCACCAATGCCACCTATCTTGCAAACAGACTAATTAAAAAGACCGATGCACTGAAGGGCACCATAATACCAAGGGGCATTGAGGTTACGGTTACAAGAAACTACGGAGACACGGCAAAGGAAAAGTCTGACGAACTACTTGAACACATGCTCATAGCTGCTGGCTCGGTGGTGCTGCTCATAGCCTTCGCTCTTGGCTGGAGGGAGTCAATTGTCGTAGCAGTTGCAGTGCCTGTAACACTTGCATTAACAATTCTTATTTTCTATGCTTATGGTTACACTCTTAACAGGGTTACCCTCTTTGCTCTTATATTCTCAATAAGTATCCTTGTTGACGATGCAATAGTGATTGTAGAAAACATACACCGTCACTTCAAGCTCTCAGGTGTGAGCCCTGAAACTGCAGTGCTTGCAGTGGATGAGGTCGGAAACCCCACCATACTTGCCACCTTTACGGTTATTGCAGCGCTTCTGCCTATGGCATTTGTCTCAGGGCTCATGGGTCCCTATATGAGGCCCATCCCGGTGGGTGCCTCGGCCGCCATGCTGCTTTCGCTGTTTATAGCCTTTGTGATTAGCCCCTGGATGAGCTATATCGTGCTAAAAAATGTAAAACACAAACCAGGAGAGGCTGAAAAGGAAAACAGGGTGATAGCAGCCTTTAACAGGCTCTATGAGAAAAATCTCCGCAGTCTGCTTGAAAGCTCAAAAAAGAGGTGGATAGGGCTTATTGTGGTACTTGTGCTTCTTGGAGGTGCCTTTTCACTGGTGCCACTCAAGCTGGTTGTCATGAAGATGCTTCCCTTTGACAACAAAAGCGAGCTCCAGTTGATAATAGACATGCCCGAAGGCACCACCCTCGAAGAGACCACCCGTGTTGCAAGAGAGATAGGTAAATATCTTGAGACCGTTCCAGAGGTAACAAACTACCAGATATACTCAGGCACCGCAGCACCTTTTAACTTTAACGGCCTCGTGCGTCACTACTTTCTCCGAAGGGGAAGCAACATTGCTGACATACAGGTGAACTTTATCTCAAAACATGAAAGAAAGGCTCAAAGCCACGATATTGCAAAACGCTTAAGACCCCATGTGCAGGAGATAGCAAGGCGTTACAACGCAAATGTGAAGGTGGTCGAGGTGCCACCAGGCCCTCCCGTGCTCAGCACCCTGGTGGCTGAGGTGTACGGTCCAGACCTTAAAGGCCAGGTTGAGATTGCAAGAAAGATAAAGAAGATCTTTGAGGAAACCGAAGGTGTGGTTGATGTTGACTGGTTTTACGAAGACGACCAGCCGAAGATAAAGTTTGTGGTTGACAAAGAAAAGGCAGCTTTAAATGGCATCAGCACAAGGGATGTTACCGATGCCCTGAGAATTGCACTTGCAGGTGTACCTGCCGGGCTTCTTCATGTAGAGCCTGACAAAGAGCCAGTAGAGATTGTCCTCAGGGCTCCCCTTAAGGAGCGAGCATCGGTTAAAGATTTAAAGGAGATAACCCTCTTTAATCGTAATGGCAAGCCCGTCTCCCTTGCAGAACTCGTCCGTGTGGAAAGAACCATTGCCGACAAAACCATCTACCACAAAAACCTCAAAAGGGTTGTCTATGTGACGGCTGATGTGGCAGGCAAGGAGGAAAGCCCGGTTTACGCAATACTGAAGATCAAAAAGAAACTCAAAGAACTCTCCATACCCGGTGGCTACGAACTTAAGCAGTACTTTACCCATCAGCCCTGGCTAACGAAGAAGTACTCAATGAAGTGGGATGGTGAGTGGCAGATTACCTACGAGGTCTTCAGAGACATGGGAATTGCCTTTGCAGCCGTGCTGGTTTTGATATATGTGATGGTGGTTGGATGGTTCAGGTCTTTTCTGACACCAATAGTAATCATGGCACCCATACCACTTTCACTGGTTGGAATACTGCCTGCCCATGCACTGATGGGTGCGTTTTTTACTGCCACATCCATGATAGGTTTCATTGCCGGTGCAGGTATAGTTGTCAGAAACTCTATAATACTGGTGGACTTTATTGAACTAAAGCTCAAAGAGGGTATGCCCCTTAAGGAGGCGGTGGTTCAGGCAGGTATTATAAGGTTCAGGCCCATGCTGCTTACTGCCTCTGCAGTGGTGGTTGGCTCAGCTGTAATCCTCTTTGACCCCATATTCCAGGGCATGGCAATATCGCTGATGGCTGGTGAGGTGGCATCAACGCTACTTTCAAGAACCGTTGTGCCTGTGCTTTATTATGTTTACAAAAAATGCGTGACCCATCATGAAGACAGATCATCCAAAAAGGCCCCGTCATGCAGCATAAGGGCTGGTGAGAATATATAGTGGCCGTTTTAGAAAATTTAGGGTTTACGCAGGTGCCACAAAGGGGCTTCGCCCCTTTGAAACCCCAAAAAGGATTAATAAGTTAACCATATTGGGGAGTTTGAGGGGCGGAGCCCCTCAAAGGGGGCTTCGCCCCTTTGGAACCCAAATAAGGAAAATCTTAATTAAAAATCACTAATTAGAGCCTGTTGAACAGGCTCTAAAAAGGAGGTGTTTACCATGTACATGGCAAAAACAGATGGATGGTATCTGGAAAGGATTATCTGGTTAATTGCAGGGATATTCACCCTGACAGGAACCATCCTGGCTGCAGTTCACAGCAAATACTGGTTGATACTTACTGGTCTCGTGGGCATTAACCTTATAATCTTTGCCACCACAGGCTTTTGCCTGATGGCAAACATACTGTACAAACTGGGTGCAAGACCGAGGATCAAGTGAAGCACTAAATACTAATTTCTAATTTCTAAACAAAAATAGGAAAAAAACAGTATTCCTTAAAAAAATTTAGAATTTAGTATTTCGAATTTAGAATTTATGGCAGTAGGAGGTGATTCCATGCCCTTTTATACATATGTCTGCCTTGATTGTGGAAGGGTCTTTACCATTGCTGCAAACAGTGAACCTGCCACAGGGGAGAGTAAGTGCCCCGGTTGTGGCTCTTTGAGGGTTAACCTCGTGCCTCCAGGCATGTTAAGCGGTGGTTGCTGAAGTCCCTCTTCAGGCTGCTAATCCCGTGCTGGATTAGTCTATAATATATAGATGTTTAAAAGACTCATTCTTGTCTGTGTCGTCTCCGTGCTTCTTGGCAGTCTGACAGGATTTCTCTTCTGGAGCCTGTCAGACCTGCCAAGGGTTGAATCCCTTGAAGAATACACCCCCCTTGAGGCATCAAAGGTTTACGATGCAAACGGAGAGCTTATTGCCGAGTATTATCTTGAACGAAGGACATTCATACCCTATTATAAGATTCCGGATCATGTAAAAAAGGCATTCATAGCAATCGAAGACGAGCGTTTCTATAAACATCACGGCATTGACTTCATCGGTATTTTAAGGGCACTGTACCATGACATTAAAGCAGGCAGGATAGTTCAGGGCGGAAGCACCATTACCCAGCAGCTTGCAAAAATGCTCTTTCTCAAGCCTGAAAGAAGCATATCAAGAAAGATAAAAGAGGCAGCCCTCTCACTTCAAATCGAAAAGAAGTACACAAAGGACGAGATACTGGGGCTTTATCTTAACCAGACATTCTTTGGTAGCAATGCCTACGGAATAGAGGCAGCAGCTCACACATACTTTGGCAAATCCACTGATGAGCTCTCCATAGCCGAGGCAGCACTGCTTGCCGCACTTCCAAGGGCACCATCCTATTACTCACCCTTTAAACACCCTGAAAAGGCGCTAAAGAGGAGAAATCTGGTTCTTAAAAAGATGCTCCAGCTTGGTTACATCTCAGAGATACAATACGAGGAAGCCATTGAAACACCGCTTCCTGAAAAGCCTCACAGAAGAAGGTACAATGCCCCCTACTTCATTGAGTTTTTAAGAGACAGACTGGAGGACAGATACAATCAGGCTCTTTACACCGATGGTCTTAAGATTTATTCCACTCTTGATATGTCTTACCAGAGGGTGGCAGAGGAAGCAGTGAAAAAGGGGATAGAGTCAATTGAAAAGAGGGAAAAACCAGGGGTGCAGGCTGCACTTATCGCTATAGAGATAGACACTGGAAAGGTGGTTGCCATGGTGGGGGGAACGGACTTCTGGGAGACACAGTTTAACAGGGCAACCCAGGCAATGCGGCAGCCAGGCTCTGCATTTAAACCCATAGTCTATCTTACCGCAATTGAAAAGGACTTCATCCCTGAAGACAGGATTGAAGACAGAGAGGTTGGCTACCCCATGCCTGACAGAAAAGATGAAGTCTGGATACCGAGAAACTACGAAAAGGTTTACAACGGCGAGGTCACCCTTCTTCAGGCACTCTCACACAGTCTAAATGCTGCCACTGTCTGCCTTGCAGACACCATTGGTATCAAAAGCATTGTTAAAACCGCAAAGGCCATCGGTCTTAAAAGCACTGTTCATCCCTATCTTTCATCTGCAATCGGTGCATCTGAGACCACCCTTTTCGACCTTGCCTATGCCTATGTAACTCTGGCAACTGGCTACAGGACTGCTCCCCTTTTCGTCAATGATGTCCTGAACAGAGAGGACATAAGCCTTGAACAGCACTACCCGGATGCCCGCAGGGTGTTAGACCCTGCTGTGGTGGATACCATCCGCTACATGCTCAGGGATGTGGTGCTTCACGGAACAGGCCGCAGGGCAAGACAACTGAACCGGCCTGTTTACGGAAAAACAGGAACGACCAACGATTATACCGATGCCTGGTTCATGGGATTTGATGACCAGCTCGTTGTCGGCGTGTGGGTGGGAAGAGATGACCATACACCGATTGGAAACCGTGAAACAGGAGCCCGTGCAGCACTTCCTATCTGGATGGAGTTTATGAAAAACTACAGGGGTTAGTGTGCCTCTGCCCAGTTCGAACCAACCCCCACCTCTACCACCAGAGGGACCTCAAGGCTTACCACCCCTTCCATCTCTGCCTTTACAAGTTCCTTCACCCTCTCAACCTCCCCGGCCTTTACCTCAAAGACCAGTTCATCGTGAACCTGGAGGATCATCCTGCAGTCGAGCCTTTCCTCCTTCAGTCTCCTGTGTATGTTGATCATGGCAAGCTTGATGATGTCTGCTGCAGTGCCCTGCACAGGTGAGTTCATGGCAAGTCTCTGTCCAAAGGCGTTCCGCTGGCTGCTGGGGCTTAAAAGCTCTGGAACAGGGCGTTTTCTTCCAAAAAGCGTCTTCACATACCCAAGCCTTCGGGCCTCCTGTATCGTCCTGTCGTAGTATTGTCTTACGCCAGGATACTTAAGAAAATACTCATCAATGTATGACTGGGCATCTTCCATTGAGACCTCAATGGCCTCAGATAGCCCATAGGCTGATATGCCGTAGATAACGCCGAAGTTTACTGTCTTTGCAATCCTTCTCATGTCAGCTGTAACCTCATCAGGCGATACCTCAAAGAGGTCAACCGCAGTGGCAGTGTGTATGTCTTTGCCTGACCTGAAGGCACTGATGAGTTTTTCGTCCCTGCTTAGATGGGCAAGCACTCTTAGCTCTATCTGGGAGTAATCAGCAGAAAGCAGCCTGTACCCCTCCTCGGCAACGAAGGCAGCCCTTATCTTCCTGCCCCACTCACCCCGCACAGGGATGTTCTGCAGATTGGGGTCACTACTGCTGAGTCTGCCCGTTGCAGTTACAGTCTGGTTAAAGGTGGTGTGGATTCTTCCTGTCTTGGGATTAATAAGCCTTGGAAGGGCATCCACATAGGTGCTCTTAAGCTTGCTCAGGCTTCGCCAGTTAAGTATCTCCCTTGGAAGCTCATGCTCTCTTGCAAGCTCCTCAAGCACCCTCATGTCTGTAGAATAGCCTGTCTTTGTGCGTTTAATGGGTTTCAGGCCTATCTTTTCAAAAAGGATGTAGGAAAGCTGTTTTGGGGAGTTGATATTAAACTCCTCGCCAGAGATACTGTAAATCCTCCTTTTTATCTCCATAAGCTCTGTCTCAAGCTCTCCTGAAAGCCCTGAAAGCACTTCCTCATCCACCCTGACACCTGTCCTCTCCATCTCAAAGAGCACCTCTATAAGAGGCATCTCTATGGAGTAATAGACCTCCTGGAGCCCTTCCTTTTTTAAAGCCCTGAAAAGCTTCTCCCTCAGTTCCTCTATCACACTTACTGCCAGGGCTGAAAACTCCCCTACCGTCTCTACATCTTTCACTGACACATCCCCTGTGTATAGCTCCTTTTCGATGTCTGTCTTTTTCTTAAGGTGCTCTAGGCACAGAACATCAAGGGAGTGCTCAGACCTGTTGGGGTTTAACAGATAGGATGCAATCATTACATCCTGAAGCTCTCCCCTGAAAGACCTGTTAAGGGCCTTCATGAGTCTTTTTAAGTCATGGCCTGTTTTTTTCACAGTGCTGTCATCAAGAAGCCCCGAAAGATGCTCCATGATACTCTGCTGCTTAAGCTGCCCTGGCATTCCTAAGTAGCGATGCCCGCAGGGCAGATAGAGGATGTCTTTTCTGGTTTTCATTGAAAGTCCCACAAGGGAGCTACTGTCCTGGATTACACCAAACAGGACAATCTCTTTTACAGGGGAACTAACACAATCCTTTAACTCCTTTTCATCAGTAACCACCCTGCACTCAACCTCGGTTTTTTCCGAGGGTATCATGTCAAGGAGTTTGTTAAACTCAAGCTCTCTAAATAGCTCAAGAAGCCTCTGCCAGTCTGGCTCGGAGGGTTTCACATCCTGTGGATTAAACTCTACCGGTGCCTTCCTGTCAATAAGGGCAAGCTCGTAGCTCATCCTGATGTCATCGAGGCTGTTTTTTATAATGCCTGAAAGCCTCTTTTTCTGCACCCTTTCAGGCTCCTCTATAAGCTCACCGAGGCTGAATTCCTTGAGCAAAGAAAGGGCGGTCTTTTGACCTATCCCCTTTGCACCTGGAATGTTGTCAATGCTGTCTCCAGTAAGAGCCATCAGCTCTGGTATCCTCTCAGGTGGAAGGCCGAACTTCTTTATCACATCATCCCTTTTATAGAGTCTGTTTTTCATGGGGTCGTATATAAAGATGTGTTCATCAACTATCTGAAACATATCCTTGTCACCTGTAACCAGATAGACATCGTAGCCACTTTCCGATGCCCTCACTGCAAGCACAGCAAGCAGGTCGTCTGCCTCAAAGCCTTCCATCTCGTAAATCTTTATCCCCAGTGCCTTGAGAATCTCCCTGATATAAGGAATCTGGACTATAAGGTCGCTTGGAGTTTCGGGTCTCTGAGCCTTGTATTCCTCGTAGAGCCTGTGTCTTTTTGTGGGAGCCGGTGAGTCAAAGCAAACTGCTATTCCAGATGGGGTCTGCTCTTTTATTAACTTAAGTAGCATGTTGGTAAAGCCATAAACTGCATTGGTGGGAAGTCCCTTTGAGTTACTGAGCCCGCGAATGGCATGAAACGCCCTGTAAACAAAGGAATTACCGTCTATTAAATATAAAGAGGGTCTTTCGGACATCTACTCTGTTTTTGCCTCTATGGTGTCTTCGGTCTTAAGGGGCTCTTTGTGCTTGCACTCCTTATTGGGACAGAGAAGGTAGCTGTTTCCCTGACGGTCTCTTCTTTCAACCATGTATTCTGAGCCGCATTCAGGACACTTCTGGTTAACAGGTTTATACCAGGAGGCAAACTTGCACTGAGGCCAGTTGCTACAGCTCCAGAAGACCTTGCCCTTTTTACTTCTACGCTCCACTATGTCACCACCATCAAGAGGACACTTCACCCCGGTGCTGAGGGGTTTTGTCCCCTTGCACTCAGGGTATCTGGAGCAGGCAAGGAACCTTCCGTATCTGCTCGTCCTTATGACCATCTGGGCCCCGCATTCAGGGCACTTCTCATCGGTGGTCTCAGGCTGTGCCTTATTTTCCTCACCTTCAAGTGGGCGGGTATTCTTACACTTTGGGTATCCAGAGCATGCAAGGAACCTACCGTGACGCCCCCATCTCTTCACCATTGGCTGTCCACAGAGTTCACATACGATATCGGTTGGTTCATCCTTTGGTTTAACCCTGCCAAGGGTCTCCATAGCCTCCTGGAGGTCCTTCTTGAAGGGCCTGTAAAAGTCCTCAACCACCTTCACCCACTGCATCTCACCACCTTCAACCTTGTCAAGCTCATCCTCCATTCGTGCAGTAAACTGAACATCCATAAGCTCTGGAAACCTCTCTACCAGGAGGTCGCTTACCAGTATTCCAAGCTCGGTGGGCACGAGCCTTCCGTCCTTCTTTCTTACATACTTTCTGTCCTGAATAACAGAGAGTATGGTTGCATAGGTGCTTGGCCTTCCAATGCCCTTTTCCTCAAGGGCCTTCACCAAAGTGGCCTCTGAATACCTTGGTGGCGGCTGGGTCTGATGAGCATTATACTCAATGGACTGTAAACTTACGGTGGTGCCCTCTTTAAGGTCAGGAAGCAGTCCCTCGGTCTCCTCCGATTCAGGCTCGTCTTTTCCCTCAGTGTAAACCGCCATAAAACCCTTGAACTTTACCACATCACCTGATACCCTGAACTCTGCCTCATCCTCTCTGTCGTGGATGACAAAGGTGGTCTGCTCAATCTTTGCTGCTGCCATCTGGCTTGCTATAAACCTCTGCCAGATAAGCCTGTAAAGTGCATACTGGTCACGGCTGAGAAACTTCTTTACGCTCTCAGGTGGCCTTGAAAGGTATGTGGGCCTTATTGCTTCGTGGGCATCCTGAATCTTTTTCTGGGTTTTCTTTGTCCTTTTTGAGCCTGAGGGCAGGTATTCCTTACCGTATTTTTCCTTTATATATTCTCTGGCAGCCTCCACTGCCTCCTCAGCCACCCTTGTTGAGTCGGTTCTCATGTATGTGATAAGACCCACAGAGCCTTCCTCACCGAGTTCAATACCCTCGTAAAGCTGCTGTGCCAGCATCATGGTCTTCTTAGGAGTAAACCTTAGCTTCCTTGATGCCTCCTGTTGAAGGGTGCTGGTTATAAAGGGGGCTGGCGGGTTTCTTCGTCTCAGTTTCTTTTCAACTGAGGCAAGGTAGTACTGTCTGTTCCTGAGTGACTCAAGTAGTTCCTTTGCGTCCTCTTCTGAACGAAGCAGGAACTGCCCCTTTTCCCTGTTAATCACATGCCTGTTTTTGAACTTAAAAAGCCTTGCCCTGAACTGAGGCGGGACATCACCAAGGAACTCACCGGTTATGCTCCAGTAGTCCACTGGCTTGAATGCCTGTATCTCCTTTTCACGCTCTACAACGAGTCTGAGTGCAACTGATTGAACCCTTCCTGCACTGAGCCCCCTTCGCACCTTACGCCAAAGAAGCGGGCTGAGTTCATAACCAACCAGACGGTCAAGTATCCTTCTTGCCTGCTGGGCAAGCACCTTGTTCATGTCTATCTGCCCAGGATTCTTGATGGCCTCTCTGACAGCCCTTTCGGTTATCTCGTTAAAGGTAATCCTGTAGAGTTTCTTTCCATTGGAAGAGCCCCCTTTCCCCTTTGAATCATTTATCACCTCTGCAATATGCCATGCAATGGCCTCTCCCTCGCGGTCCGGGTCAGGGGCAAGATAAACCACTTCGGCACTCTTTGCAGCCCTTTTAAGCTCCCTGATTACCTTTTCCTTTCCAGGTATTACAATGTATTTAGGCTCAAAGCCCTTTTCGACCTCAACTCCAAGCTCCTTTTCAGGGAGGTCACGCACATGCCCAACAGAGGCCTTTACCGAGAACTCCTTTCCGAGTATCTTGTTTATGGTCTTTGCCTTTGCAGGTGACTCAACTATGACGAGTGATTTCATAACAGTCATTCTCCGTTATTGCCAGTTGATTCTCTTTCCATTGCCAAAGACTATGGCGTATATGTCTTCTATGTCAAGCTCGGTGTTTTTCATAAAAAGGTATACGAGCACAGACTTAAGAAAGTCAACCTCCTCAGGCTCGATCACGGATGACTTCTCAAGCATCAGGAGCTCATCGTTAACCCTGTAGAGGTCTATGTTTCCGGAGTTTACCTGAAAAAGTATCTCGTCCATCTGCTCCTCTCTGAGTTCTATGTCGTCAGAAAGCATCCTGAGAAGCTCGATAAACTTTTTATACATCTTCAGTAACCTCCTCGGTCCTGTAAAATCTCTTACCCTCGAGCTGTCTGACCACGCCCTTAATCTCAAGCCCAGTAAGTATACTCAATATCCTATATAAAGGTAAACCGCAGGCCCTTGTCAAATCGTCAATGTGAACAGGCTCCTTACTGATATAGCCTAACACAACCCGTTCTTCGTCGGAAAGTCCAAGGGAGGACCTTCTCCTTTCCTTCCCCCTCAGGAAATCTTTGATTTCAGCTGATAATTCCTCTATTATGTCCCTTACAGAGGTAACCAGCCTGGCACCCTGCTTTATCAGCTCATTGGTGCCTCTGGCATAGGGTGAGTTAACCCTTCCAGGCACGGCAAATACATCTCTGTTTTGTTGCACTGCGTAAGATGCGGTTATAAGGGTTCCGCTTTTTTCGGTTGCCTCCACCACAAGCACCCCGAGCGAAAGACCGCTTATTATACGATTCCTCATCGGAAAGTTTCTCCTGTCAGGCCTGGTGCCTGGTGGAAACTCGCTTACCACTGCTCCCTTTTGGATTATCCTTTTCATAAGCCCCCTGTTTTCAGCAGGATATACCACATCAACACCAGAGCCAAGCACTGCAATGGTTTTACCACCTGCCCTCAGTGCCTCTCTGTGTGCAATGCTGTCAATACCCCTTGCCATACCACTTACGATGGTAAATCCCATCTCGGAAAGCTTAAAAGCAAACTCCTCGGCAACCTGCTTGCCATACTGAGAGGGCATCCTTGGCCCAACTATGGAAAGGGCTATCCTGTCGTCAGGTTCTATATCACCTCTTACATAAAGAATCGGTGGTGCCGAGTCAATGTGCCTTAGCCTTTCAGGATACTTATCGGAAAGGATGTGAAGGATCTTGATTCCACTCTTTTTACAGTACTCTATAAGCCTGTCAACCCTATTCCAGTCCTTAAAGGAAAGTATCCTCTTTGCCTGTGCAGGTTTAAGCCCTGATGAGACCAGCTCAGACTGGTCAGCCTTAAACACCTCTGAAGGGTCGTCAAATCTCTCAAGCAGAACTTCAATGGCTTTCTGACCAACCGAGTCCACACAGCTCAGGGCAAGAAGAAAATAGGCTTTGTCCTCCAACTCAATCACCAGCTATCGTCTGTTTCTCTGAGCCTTGAGTCTTAAGGCATTGAGTTTTATAAAACCCTCTGCATCCTTCTGGTCGTAAACCTCTTCAGCCTCAAAGGTGGCAAGCTCCGGATTGTAAAGGCTAACCGGGGACTTCCTTCCCACCACTGTGCAGTTTCCCTTGTAGAGCTTCAACCTTGCCGTTCCTGTAACATCCCTTGAAACCCTGTCTATCAGGCTCTGCAATGCCTCTCTTTCAGGTGAATACCAGTAACCGTAGTAAACCGCCTCTGCGTACCTCGGTATAAGGCTGTCTCTTAGATGAAGTGCCTCTCTGTCAAGGGTAATGGACTCCACCGCCCTGTGGGCGATGTGAAGCACCGTGCCGCCCGGGGTCTCATACACACCACGCGATTTTATACCAACATATCGGTTTTCCACAATGTCAACCCTTCCTATGCCGTTTTCTCCTGCTATCCTGTTTAGTTTGTCAAGGAGTTGAAAGGGGCTTAGCTGCTCACCGTTTACCGAGACAGGGTCTCCCTCTTTGTACTCAATCTCCACATAGGTTGGTTCATCAGGTGCCTTCTCAGGTGGAACCATCATTGTGTACATATCCTCTGGTGGCTCAGCCCAGGGGTCTTCAAGCACGCCACCTTCGTAACTTATGTGAAATATATTCTGGTCCATGCTGTAGGGCTTTTCCTTCGTAACTGGCACATCAATACCCCTTGACTGGGCATAATCAATAAGGGATTGACGGGAGTTGAAGGGCCAGTGACGCCAGGGTGCAATCACCTTTATGTCAGGCTTCAGGGCATAGTAGGTAAGTTCAAATCGAACCTGGTCGTTTCCCTTCCCCGTGGCACCATGAGCCACTGCCTCGGCTCCCTCAGCCTGGGCAATCTCTATCTGTCTTTTTGCTATAAGTGGACGGGCAATGGATGTGCCCATCAGGTAGTATCCTTCGTAAACCGCATTTGCCCTTAGCATGGGAAAGATAAAGTCCCTTACAAACTCCTCTCTTAAATCCTCTACATAGGCCTTTGAGGCACCGGTTATCAGGGCCTTTTCCTTGATTGCCTCAAGGTCTTCTCCCTGACCAAGGTCTGCACAATAGGCAATGACTTCAGCATCATAGGTCTCCTTAAGCCACTTTATCGCAACCGATGTATCAAGTCCACCTGAATACGCAAGAACGATCTTCATAAAATCCTCCTCTTCGTTTTTGGTAACCTATATTATAGAAAAACCTCCTCAGTGTTATGAACCTCCCTGCGACAAGCCGCAGGGTATCAACAATCAAAAAATTTAACAATAACACTTCATCCCCCCTGGCAAAGACACGGGGTATTCCGGGTTAAACCTTCCTGAGCCTTTTGAGGAATGCCGTTTCCCGTATTAGCTCAAAAATAGCTGTCCGTGAAATTGCATCTTTGTTAGCTCATTATTTTGTCCGTGAAATCTCTCTGGCTTCAGCCCTGTTTTCTTTGCCAAAAGCATCCCCACTAACTCATCAAGCCGCTTTTTTAATTTTACCAGACTCAGTCCTTCCTTAATTGCCCTCAGTCTGTTCTTTACTTCTTCAGACACTTCTGGACTCTCTAAGACCCTTTCATATGGCGTCCTGGCCATCTCATAAACCCTCTTTACCACTCGACCTCGCTCATCCACTACCTTCTCCTTCAATTTCATAGTCGGAACAAAAAAGTTCTCAAACAAATCAGCTATCTCATAAACCTTATTCAATAGCTCTACCTCTTCCTCTGTGTCATATCTGAAATACCCTACAAGCTTCCTTACCCTGTCACCCCCTTTCTGCTCTACATGGGCATTGTCGTTCTTCTTATAAGGGCGACTCCTTGACAGTTGTGCTCCTGTCTGCTTTGTCCTCTCAAATAAAACCCTGAGGATGCTTTTGTCATTGTCAGGATGATAATGAA
>WFMM01000091.1 GCA_015484595.1 Nitrospirota bacterium
GACATTCTGCTCTGGAGAGCGTTTTCTTGCAAACTCAAGCAGATTTGAGATGATGTTTGCCGCACGAGTTGCTGACTGGAATATCTTGTCAAGCCTTTTTCTGTCCTGCTCGTTAAGCTGGTTGCTCTGTAGCATAAGCTCTGTGTATCCAACCACCACGGAAAGGGGATTGTTAATCTCGTGGGCAATACCTGCTACAAGCTCTCCAAGGGCAACCAGTTTTTCCGACTGAAAGGCCCTCTCTTCGTATTCCTTCTCTCTGGTTATGTCCCTTCCAACCCAGATACAACCCGTGATGTTTCCTTCCCTGTCAAAGAGGGGATAGGTCTTGACTGATATGATGAGCCCCTTACTTGATAGGACCTTTTCTGCAGGCTTTCCATTGTCAAGGGCTTTTTTTATGGCACAGTCTTTCTGACAATTAAATCTGGCACAGACTATATCGTAAATTACCTTGCCCTCCACATCCTCACCGAACAGACTCTTAAAGGAACGGCTTGCAATGATAATCATCCCGCTTTTGTCGCAGACGGTCATCATCTCATCTATGGAGTCAAAGGCAAGCTTCCAGTTTTTTGCCCAGTTTGTGAGCTTTTCCTCTTTGATTTTAAGGTCCTGCTGGAGCTCCTCAAAGGCCTGGCCTATCTTGCTGAATTCGTCTTTAAAGAGCTCTTTGTTTACAAGGATACCCTTTGAAACATCGTCAGTGGCCTTGATGACATTATTTATGGTTTTTTCTGCTCTCCTGAATATCAAATAGTTTATAAGGACGAAAAAAATCAGAAAACCCGCTACAGAGGAAAAAAAGGCAACAAAAAGCCTGTTTGAAAGATTCAGAGCCACCTCTGAGCGTTTTTTCACCAGCTCCTTTCCTCTGGTTGCAGCCTCAAAGGTAAGCTCCCGTAACCGTGATGAAAGGGCTTTATTCTGAGGGTCATCCTCTAAAAGTGTGACCAGTTTCTTTATTCTTTCAATCTTTTCTTTATTTTCGCTGTCATGGTGACATCCTGTGCAGGTTTTAAGGGTCTCTTTAATAGACCTGAGGTTTTCTTTGGTTGGGCTTTTTGAAAAGAGCTCAACGTCCTGAAAAAGGGTATCCCTTAGCCTCATGCTTTCACCTGCATTAATAACAAGATGCAAGGTATTGTGAATTTTACTCAGATTCAGGTAGGTTACTACTGTAGCCGATAGGATAAGGATAAGAAATATAATGAACTGAATATATAAATAACGCCTCATGTAAAGTATTTTAACATTTTTTTTATTTAAGAACAATTTGTGTTTATGATTAGGGGGTAGGGGGAGTTATGAGTGTTGAGTGTTGAGTTTGAGTTTTGAGGTGTCAGAATTGAATACTTCTCTGCGCTCTCTGTGTTCTCTGTGTTTAAAACAGAGCAGAAGCGCAGAAGTCAGGAAGATCAGAAGTTATGAAAATGAGACATGGGTTTAGGGATTTGTTTAGGATTTAGGATTTTAATTTTTGGGGGACGCAAAGGGGCTCCGCCCCTTTGCGTCCTGACTCCAGTCAAATTTTTATTGACATATCTTTCAATTTATAATATAATCTTTGAAAAAATGTTTAGAAACTCCGAAACTGATACCAAAGCCATAATTTCAGCCGGTTTTACTGGCTTAAAATCTATTATCCTCTGGGGCTTTCTTGCTTTAGGGGAAGGAGGTGCTTTATGAAACGGTTTCTTGTCTTCATTCTTGCTCTCCTCCTGATGCTTCCTGCCACGAGTTTTGCTGTCTCTCAGGAAGAGCTGATGCAGAAGATCCAGGAACTTTCGAGACAGCTTGAGCAGCTTAAGAAGCAGATGGAGGAGATGCAGAACCAGCAGATGCAGCAGCAGGCAGACATCATGGATGCAAAGGATCAGGCAAAGGAGGTCAAAGACAAACTTGGCTGGCTCACAATTGGTGGCGACTACCGCTTCAGGCTGGACTCACTGAAGGGAAAGGTGCATGAAAACTATAGCTTTGCTGGTTATGAACAGTATATGTATAATATCTGGCAGGCACATGCAATGATGGGACAAATTAACTCTGCAGGTATAAAATTAAATGGACTTCCAGTATTTTCTACAGCACTTGATCCTACTCAAGAATTAGCCCCAATAAGCAGTAACACCAGCATTATACAACCTGATTACGATGTAAAAAACGATATAATGCTTCTTAATCGATTCAGGCTTACATTGAAGGCGCAGGCTACAGAGAATATCGCTGTTAAGGCAAGGCTTGCTATGTATAAGGTATGGGGGCATGAAACATCTGCACCTGTTACATCAGGTGGTTATTTTGCTGATAGAACATCTACAGGTGGGGCACCCTTTGACGGTCAGACAGGCCACCTGCCAATGGACAATAAACTCGTCGTTGATTACGCCTATGCCACATGGTCAAACATCTTTGACCTGCCAGTGTGGTTTTCAGTCGGTAGAAGACCATCCACAGAGGGACTTCCCACAAACATTAGGCAGAACAGGGAAAAGGTCGGCACAGCAGGTGTGCCTGGCCTCATGATAGACTATGCCTTTGATGGTATGACCCTTGGTGTGGCACCTGACATTGAGATGCTTCCTGGCTTTTACGCTAAGGTCTGCTATGGTAAGGGTTTTGACAGTGGCTTCAGGACAGACCTGCCCGGTGATAATACACCAAAGGATGTAAACTTTGTTGGTGTAAATGTTGTGCCTGTGGACACAGATACCTTCCATGTAGAGCTTCAGTGGGACAGGGCATTCGACATATTTGATACCTTCCCTGATTCAGGTGTAAAAGCAAACCTTGGTGACATTGATCAATACGGTATAACAGGCACCTATGTATTGAATGACATTGGTCCTGGTGACCTTAATCTCTTTGGTTCTGCTGCAATTTCAAAAACCCATCCTTCTGACGAGATGTTAAGGATGAATATCCTCACCAACGACCCTCGTATTACAGGCGATAAGACTCAACAGACATTATATTATGTCCAGAATCAACCTATTGCAGGTCTTTTGTATGACGCAGATGTTTATGGTAATCCTGTTAATAAAAAATCGCGTACTGGCTCAGCCTTTTATCTTGGTGCAAGGTATGACTTAAAAGATACGGGAACCAAGTTTGGTCTTGAGTATAATCACGGCTCCAAGTACTGGATAACCTTTGGTCCAGCCTCTGATGACCTCTGGACAAACAAGCTTGGCACTCGCGGTGATGTATATGAGGCTTACCTCATTCAGGAACTCCCTGATTTGCCAATTGCCAGAATGGGCAAGGCATTCTTCAGGCTCGGATATCAGTACTACAAGTTTAAATACACTGGAAGTAATTCCTGGATAGGTGAGCCTAAAAAGATTGAAGACCTTTGTAATGACCCTCAGCAAAGCTGCGGCGGAAATGGTTCATCCCAGTTCATGGCTCCTTTAAAACATGCTCAAGACATATATTTTACCTTTGATGTTACTTTCTAACCCTCCTGTTGAAGCAGTATAAATAAAAAAGGGAAGGTCACCGCTGACCTTCCCTTTTTTTAAAAATCCTAAATCTTAATCTCTAAATCCAAAACAAATCCCAGAATCCAAATCCCATCTTCCTGACTTCTGCGCTTCTGCTTTATTTTAACCACAGAGGACACAGAGAGCACAGAGTAATCTTAAATATGACATCCCAAACCTGACACTCAACACTCAAAACTAATAACTCCGTCTTTTCTCCCCTCCAGGGAGATCAGTCTATACCACCTCAGCAGGGGACATAGTTGATGGCGTAACCATGAAGCACAAAGGAGTGTTTAAGACTCTTCTTCTCCTCAGGCGTAAGATAGGCATAGGTTGCCCTTGCCTTCTCAGGTGAAGCGTCCTTTGTGCAAACATACCTATAAAGCTTTTTCTTCAGGTCCTTACGAATCTGTGCATCCCTTAAAACCCTTCTGAAATCTCCACTGTCACAAAGGGTGAGTTTAAGGGATTTTTCCTGCCTGCCAAAGTAATAGGCTCTGTTACCTTTACTGATGATAAAGGCTGTCCGTTCTGTGCTTGCACAGGCAGACAGTATCATCAGTAAACCAATTGACACTACAATCAATGTCTTTTTCATTTAGCGCCTCCAAGAAGTTTTTCGATTTTTTCTTTAAAGTCCTTTGACTGAAAATCCTGTGTTCCTATGAGCTTTTCCACTACATTGCCTTCCCTGTCAATAATAAAGGTCATTGGAAGAAGGCTCACCACATACTTATCAACAAAGACATCACCCCTTTTGTCTAACAAAATTGGGTAGGAAACAGGGTGCTTTTTTAAAAACCTCTTTACCAGCTCTTCATCTCTGTCACTGGTAATGCCGAGCACCTCAACCCCTCTTTTACGGTATTGCCTGTAAAAGCCATCAAGAGAGGGCATCTCCTCTATACAGGCTCCACACCAGGATGCCCAGAAGTTAAGTATAACCACCTTTCCTTTAAGTGCTGAAAGGGTATATCTTTTTCCATCTAAAGACTTAAGGGTAAAATCAGGTGCAACTGAGGAATGAGCCGTTACTGATAGAGCAAGGACAAAAAAGAATATTAAGATTGCTTTTTTCATTTTACAAACCTTTCACTATGTTTATTAACTTTATTATAACATACTTTTTAATCTTTCTGTATCTGAAAATTTGTTAACTCTTTTTAGTAAATTTTTGAAAGTTCAATGAATAAGGATAGAGAGCACCCTGTGTCGTTGTTCGTCCTCCCTAAAAACATCTGATTAGTTGTTGATTTAAAAAACAAAATTTGTCATAATATGTTAGTTTATTTCGAGCGAGGCTCGTAAAAGAGGGGTGTAAAATGTCTAAAAAGCTTCTATTGGCAGACGACAGTGTGACCATTCAAAAGGTGGTGGAGCTGGTACTGGCTGATGAGGACTTTGAGATTCGCACTGCATCCGACGGTGAAGAGGCAATGGAGATAATAAGGGACTTTAGACCTGACATAGTGCTTGCGGATATAGAAATGCCAAAACTAAATGGCTATCAGCTGTGTGAGCGTCTCAAAAACGATGAATCCACAAAGGACATACCAGTGGTGCTTCTTGCAGGTGCCTTTGAGCCCATAGATGAGGAACTCTATCAGGATGTGCACGCCGATGACTATCTTATAAAACCCTTTGAATCAGAAGAGCTAATAAGCAAGATAAATGCCCTTATTGCTGAAAAAGAACTCCCCTCAGTAGAGCCTCAGAAAGAAGAAGTGGCTGAACAGGAGCAGCCCTCTGAGGAAGCATTGGTTGTAGAGGAGGTCTCTTCAGAAGAAGAACCCATAGAAGTGGCAGAAGCAGTTGCAGTTACAGAAACAGAGGATATTGAGGAGATAGCTGAACCAGTAGAAGCAGAGGCAGTTGAGGAGGTGGCTGAGACAGTTGAAAAGGCCCTGCCAGAAGAGGACAGAGAGGCTGAGGAAATGGCAGAGGAGCTTGGCGAGGAGTTAAGCTTTGCTGAGGAGCTTGGTGCAGAAGAGGCAGAATCTGTAGCAGAGGAAGTAACAGAGGTGGCAAAAGAATCTATGACCGAGGAGCCTGGGGAGAATTTAACTGAAGAGAAACCTCCTTCGGTTGAGGAATTAAAAGAGCCAGTTTCAGAAGAGCCTGCTCCTTCAGAAAAGCCTCTTCCTTCAGAGACAGAGGCACCCTCTTTTGAGCTTTCCCTGCCTTCAAAAGAGGAGCTGATGGCATCGATAGAGGCGAAGCTTAATGAACAGTTAAGCCAGTTAGTTGGCAGTGTAAGTGTTGATGAGGGCCTTGTAAGGTCTGCCATAGAGAGCTCCCTGTCTGAGAGGCTTTCAGAGGTAACAGGAGCACTAAGCACAGAGGATATAAAGGAAAGCATAAGGGAGATACTTGACGAAAGGATAACCAGTGAGCTTGGCAGGCTTATTCAGGGTATAGACCTTAAGGGTGCCTTTGAGGAAAAGATAGATGCCCTTTTAAGGGATGACCTTAAGAGGATCTTAGAGGAGATAGCTCCTGAAATAGTGGAAAACACCGTTAAAAAGGCCATTGAAGAGATGAGCGAATCCCTTAAACAGAGGATAGAGAATGTCGTCTGGGAGACTGTCCCGGACCTTGCTGAGACCATAATCACAAGGGAGATAGAGAAGATAAAGTCTTCCTTTTGAATTTCTTATAAGTAAAACCAGCCTTAAAATACAGGAACTTTAAAATCAGGGCAAGCCAGATGGCTTGCTTTGTATTGTTAAAACTATGAGCAAACTACCGAAGACATACGAATCAGAAAACGAGATGCGATGGTACGAGATGTGGCTCAGGGAGGGCTACTTTCGGCCAGAAGTAAACCCTGACGGTGAGCCCTACTGCATCGTTATTCCACCTCCAAATGTGACCGGCTCCCTCCACATGGGTCATGCCCTTAATGCCACACTTCACGACATCCTGATAAGATGGAAGCGGATGCACGGATTCAGGGCGCTCTGGCTTCCAGGGACAGACCATGCCGGGATTGCCACACAGAATGTGGTGGAGAGGGAGATTGCAAAGGAGGGGCTTGACCGTTACAGCCTCGGTCGTGAGGGTTTTATTGAGCGTGTATGGAAGTGGAAACAGGAGTATGGTGAAAGGATAATCAATCAGCTAAAGCGGCTTGGTGCATCCTGCGACTGGAGCCGTCAGAGATTCACCCTTGA
>WFMM01000092.1 GCA_015484595.1 Nitrospirota bacterium
CTGAAGGGGTGTGCACCGTCAGTGTTACTGGAAGGATAATCTCGGTAAACAAATCTGTTGAGCGGTTACTTGGTGAAAAGGCGGTCTCCCTTGTCGGTCAGCACTACACCGATGTCTTCAGCAGGGTGTCTGACTCTGCCACAGAATGCCCAGTAACCTATGCATTGCAGGGTAAAGAGGCAGAGGGTGAGATAGTGGTGTTAAGAGATGCAGAGCCCCATACCATAAAGGTTCAGTCCCTTCCCCTTATTGATCCCTCTGGCCGTATCTATGGAGCTGTTCAGGTTATGAGAGATGTTACAAGGGAAAAGGAGATCGACCGTATGAGGACTGACCTGATTAGGTCAGTATCCCATGAGTTCAGGACACCCCTTTCTGCAATAGTGGGGCTTACGGAGATGCTCATTGATAAGGAGGTTGAGGGAGAACGGGCTGAACAGTACTTAAGAACCATATACGACGAGGGATTGAGGTTGTCTGAGATGGTCTCAGACCTGCTGAACATTTCAAAGATCGACAGTGGACGGGAACAGCTGATTTATACAGAGATAGATTTTAATGACATTATCAGAAAGATAAAGGACCTCTTTCAGCCCTCCTTCAAAAGGAAAAACATCCACTTCAGGGTGGACTTTGAAAACAATGTCAGGGAGTTCTTTGCTGACGCAGACAGACTGTTTCAGGTGATAGCCAATCTCATAGACAATTCAATCAAGTACTCTGACGAGGGTTCAAGCATAGAGCTCAGGATTAGGCCCCACGAAGGATATGTTATAATAGAGGTAAGTGATACGGGGTGGGGCATATCTGAGACTGATATATCCCATATCGGCGAGAGCTTTTACAGAGGAAAACTCGCAGCACGCACAAAGGGCACGGGTCTTGGACTGTCTCTTTGCAATAAGATAATACAGCTACACGGCGGAACCCTTAACATCAAGAGCAAGCTTGGAAAGGGGACAACCGTAACAGTGCTCCTTCCAAAAGAGAGGGAATATGGCAAAGGTAATGGTGATAGATGATGAGCCCTTTATCCTGATGATGATAGAAGACAAACTAAAAAGGGCAGGCCTCCAGGTCGTTACCCTCAGGGAAAGCAAGTCAGCCATCAGTAGGATAAGAGAAGAAAAGCCAGACCTCATAATACTTGACTGGATGATGCCGGAGGTCAGTGGCATCGAGATATGTAAAAAACTAAAAAGCGACCCTGAACTCTCTGACATACCTGTCTTCATGCTTACAGCAAAGGGGCAGGAAGACGACGAGAGGCTTGGTTTAAGCACAGGGGTTGAGAGATACATAACAAAGCCTTTCAGCCCCAGAAGCCTTCTGGAGATCGTACTTGAGCGAGTCGGAACTAAATAGACTGAGGGAAGACCTCAGAGTTACGATAAACGAACTAAGCAAGACCTACGAGGAACTCTCCCTCCTTTACAGGCTAACAGAGAGCTTCTCTGGTGCCACGGTGGATGAACTATGCGACATTATTATTGAGGAGATAACCACGCAGCTTAATGTAAAAACCATTGCAGTGCTCCTTTATAATCAGTCCTTGAAGCAGCTTTACACAAAAAAGGCAGTTGGAAGGTGGCAGGTTGATGAGGAGACCTTAAGGAGGATCAGGCTTTTCAGGGATATGCTTTCAAGGGGTAGGGCTACCACTATCTGTGATGTTACAACCATGGAGGAGATGAAGGGCCTTGGTTTTAAGTCAATCCTTCTTGCCCCCCTTTCAGGGAAAAAGAGCCCTGTGGGGCTTATCGTTGTTGCAGATAAGGTGGAAGAGGAGGAGTTTTTCTCAGGTGATGTAAAGCTCTTAAACACCATCTCTTCCTTTGCGGGGCTCTTTATAGAAAACGCCATGCTTGCAGAGGAGATACAGGCATTTTTTATCGGTGCGATAAGGTCCTTTGTAAAGGCACTCGAGGCCCGTTCACTCTGGACAGCAGGTCACACCGAGAGGGTGACCAGATACGCTGTAGAGATTGGAATGGAGCTTGGCCTGTCCAGGAAGGAGCTTGAGAAGTTAAGGATATGCAGCCTGCTTCACGACATCGGAAAGATAGCCATCCCTGACCAGCTTCTGAACAAGATGGGTGCACTAAATGAGTTTGAGTGGGAGGAGCTAAGAAGACACCCGGTAATTGGAGCAGATATTCTTTCAGAGCTCGTGGGGTTTGTTGACATTATCGATTGTATAAGGTGTCATCACGAACATTACGATGGCACAGGGCTTATAGGGCTTAAGGCTGAGGAGATTCCCCTTGCAGCCCGAATCATTGCTGTTGCCGATGCCTTCGATGCAATAACCTTTGACAGACCCTACAGGGAGAAAAAGACCGTTGACTACGCAGTAAAGGAGATAGTCAGTAACTCGGGCACCCAGTTTGACCCTCTGGTGGTTGATGCCTTTCTTAGATGGATAGAATCAACCTACCACATTGTAATGTCTGACACGAAATCGGGCACCTGAGCTTTCAGCAATCTCCCTGCATCTTTCTATATCCACCTTAGGCAGGTCAACCACTGTTACAGTAACCTCGGGGATGTATCTGGTAGATTCCTTGATGAACTCAACTACTGCTCTGAAGGCGTCTTCGTAAAGGGGCTTACAAATCCTGTTATAAGTTTTCTCATCCTGTGCATCAAGGCTGATGGATATTGAATCAACAAGACCCTTTAACTCAGGCAGGATGTTTCTTTTGTGTATCAGGTTTCCGTGGCCGTTTGTGTTTAATCTCACCCTGCCACCTTTTTGTTTAATCCAAGCAGAAAGGCTCTTTAGCAGGTCAAGTCTGATGGTGGGCTCACCATAGCCGCAAAAGACCACCTCTTTGTAATTCCCTGGCTCTCCGATTGCCTCCTTTAGTTCCTCAAGGGTTGGCTCGTGATTGAGCCTTAGATTGTGTCCCTTTACATAGTCAGTATGGAAGCGAACGCAGAAGCTACAGGCATTGCTGCATCGGTTGGTGATGTTAAGATAAAGGGAGTCCCTAATCTTGTAAGCAATGGCAGGCTGGTCAGTGGAAGGGGCTATGCCAAATAGCCTTGCAGCATTAACAGAGGTGATGCGGGCAACATCTTCAAGGGTTATTCCTCTGAGTCTGGCAACCTCAAGGGCTACATATCTAAGGTAGTAGGGCTCGTTTCTCTTTCCTCTGTAAGGAACAGGTGTAAGATAGGGTGAATCTGTCTCGATTAACAGATACTCATCCGGCACTGATGAAGCTACTCTTTTAAGTTTATCAGCCTTCTTAAAGGTAACCGGCCCTGCTATGGATATGTAAAACCCTAATGCCATGAACCGCTCTGCCATCTCGAGAGTGCCTGAATAGCAGTGCAACACACCGGATGTAACACCTGAGTCCTTAAGAATCTGATAGGTGTCTTCCTGTGCCTCTCTTGAGTGGATGACCACAGGAAGGTCTAACCTTCTGGCAAGTTCAAGCTGTCGGGCAAAGACCTTTCTCTGGGTATCCCGTGGTGAGTGGTCATAGTGATAGTCGAGTCCGATTTCACCTATGGCTACGATAAGCCTTTCCTCTGCCCATTGAAGAAGGCTATTTTCAAATTCCTCTGAGTAATGCCTTGCATCGTGAGGGTGAAGACCTGCTGTTGCAAAGACGGCATCGTAACTTTTTGAAAGCTCTATTGCCCTTTGTGAGCTTTCACCATCAATACCTATGCATATAAGTCTTTCTACACCTGCCTCCTTTGCCCTGTTAATCACATCATGCAGGTCATCCTTATATGCATCCATGTCAAGATGGCAGTGGGTGTCGGTAAGTATCATACTTCAGTATCAGGCGCCAAACTTTTTAAGCCTGCCAGCGTTGGCAAGCGAAAGAGGCAGTATGTGGTAGGCACTAAAGATGCCGAGTTCACCCTTTGCGCATTCGCGTTCAGTAAAGGCACTGCTTAAGCCGCCAAGCACATAGGGTGAGTTTATAAGAACCGGCACAGGGTGCCAGCTGTGGCTTTTTAGAAGTGAAGGGGTTGAATGGTCACCTGTAATGACCAGCACATCGGGCTTCAGGGACAGTATCTCGGGAAGATAACGGTCAAACTCCTCTAACTTTTTGGCCTTTGCCTCAAAGTTTCCGTCTTCACCATAGGAGTCGGTCTTTTTAATGTGCATGAAGAAGAAGTCGTACCGGTCGTAGTGTTTTTTAAGAAAGTCTATCTCCTCGGCAATATCACCCTGCACCACAGGGGTATCCATTCCGATGAGTCTTGCAAGTCCTCTGTACATTGGATAAACCGCTATGGCAAGTGCCTTAAGTCCGAATTTATCATGGAATGAAGGAATGGCTGGAACTCGGGCAATACCCCTTAACATGATGTAGTTTGCCCTTTCCTGGTCTTTCAGTATCTCCTGCGCCCTGGCAATCAGTTTCTTTGCAACTTCGGCCACCTTCCGGGCACTTTCGTTTTTACCAACAGGCTCAAGCGGTGGTTTTCCTTCCTTTTGAGGGTCTGTGTCGTTTACGAGGTCAGCACCATCGGGCAGTTCATCGGGAAACCTGAAGACAACTGCAAAGCGGTGCTCCATTCCAGGGGCAAAGATAAGTTTAACATCATCTATTTGAGGGATTTCCTTCTGCAGTAATTCAGTAAGCTTTTTGCTTTGCTCTGTTGGTATCCTTCCTGCCCTTCTGTCCACTATAAGACCGTCTTTCATGGTTGCATAATTACATCTCATGGCAACATCAGTGTTTTTAAGCTCCATACCAAGGCCCAGTGCCTCAAGCACACCCCTTCCAATCTGCCAGTCCATAGGGTTATAACCAAAGATGCCAAGGTGTCCTGGCCCACTGCCCGGGGTAATGCCTGGTGCTACCGGTATGTGAAGCCCTGTTGCAGAGCGGCGTGCAAGGGAGTCGAGATTTGGTGTGTTTGCAGCCTCCATCTCGGTGGTGCCATTTATGGGAAGACCACCGAGGCCGTCAAGCACAACCATTACGATCTTTGTGTCGTTTTTCTGTATAAGAGTGTCTAAAACCTCAGGCATGATACTAAATAATAGCCAAAAGGGGAGTTAATTTTCAACCTGTTCTTTGGCTAATGAAAAAACCACAGTGGCTGTGTTAAAATTTAAGTAGACTATAGATAATTTTAAGGAGGACCTTTGAACATCTACAGAAGTATCTTTGTATGGCTCCTCATAGGTGCCTTGATGATCCTGCTCTTTGATCTCCTTAACACCCCTCAAAAGGCTGCAAAAGAGCTAAGCTTCTCAGGCTTTATTGAACAGCTTGAAAAAGGGCAGATTAAGGAGGTCGAGATAAAGGACAACCAGGTATCAGGGGTGCTTAAAGACGGCACCACCTTTTACACCTATGTGGAGAAGTA
>WFMM01000093.1 GCA_015484595.1 Nitrospirota bacterium
ATTCCAGTCTCCTGCTCAAAGGCCTTAATGGCATGCATAATTCCACCAAGCATAAGCTGTTTACCCGGATTAATCACTATCTCCTTTTCAGCAGCAAACCCAGCAAAAACCAGCGACAGAAGGACAACGACCACCGCCGGAAACAAAAGATAGCTCCTTTTCATACCTCGCACCTCCTCTTCGTTTTTTACGGAGCAAGGCTCCTTTCTGAAGCATTCCATACAACTTACATGCCAGTGGTTATTTCTTAGTAATTACAAGGGGTTATAGATTGTGAGAAAAAGAGGCCTATGGTTAATTGCAAGAGGCAGGCTGGCAGGCTATGGCAAAATACAACATACTACGAGCCCATGGTCTTAAGTTTTCTTAAAAGCGTGGTATAGTCAATGCCAAGGATCCTTGCAGCCCTGCTTTTGTTTCCACCCACTGAGTGTAAAACCCTTTTTATGTAGTGAAGTTCAAGCTCCTGAAGTGTCATCTCTGGTAAGAAAGAGGGGTCAAATACCGTTTCTTCTGAGCCCCGAGCCCTTATCTCAGGGGGCAGGTCATCGTAGTCGATAGTCTTTTTTTCAGTAAGGATAACGATGCGCTCAATGGTGTTTTCAAGCTCCCTTACATTACCATCCCATCTATATGTCATAAGGGCTTTCATTGCCTCTTCGGTTATGCCCTTGATGGTCTTTCCCTCTCTTTGGGAAAACCTGTTTATAAAGTGTCGGGTAAGGATGGGTATGTCTTCAGGTCTTTTTCTTAAAGGTGGAATTGAAATGGGTATGACATTTAAGCGATAGTACAGGTCTTTTCTGAATCTGCCTTCCCTTATGGCCTCGCTGAGGTCTTCGTTGGTTGCTGCAATCACCCTTACATCAACCTCTCTGGGGGTGTTACTGCCAAGGGGGATGAAGCTTCTGTCCTGAAGAAACCTTAAAAGCTTGACCTGCATCTTCAGGCTTATGCTTTCAACCTCATCAAGAAAGATACTCCCGCCGTGGGCAATCTCGAATAAACCCTTTTTTGAAGTGGTAGCACCCGTGAAGGCACCCCTTTCGTAACCAAAGAGCTCTGACTCTAAAAGCTCCTCTGGAAGGGCTCCACAGTTTATGGGGAGAAAGGGCTTGCTTCCCCGCAGGCTTCCGTAATGGATTGCCCTTGCCACGAGCTCCTTACCAGTGCCGCTTTCTCCTGTGATAAGCACATTGGCATCGGTGTTTCTTATCTTTCTAACGGTCTCCTTTATTTGCTTGATTGAAGGGCTCGTGCCTATCAGGGCTTCAAGATAGTCTCTCCGATTAAGCCTCTCCTTAAGGCCAATATTTTCAAGCCTCAAAAGCCTGTTTTCAACTGCCCTCTTTACTATCATCAACAGGTGGTCAGGGTCGAAGGGCTTTGGAACGAAGTCGTAGGCTCCAAGTTTCATTGCCTTTACCGCTGTCTCGATGGATGAGTATGCAGTGATGACTATTACCATCGTATCCTTTGAAATCTCAGCTGTCCTCTGTATTATCTCAAAGCCATCCATTCCAGGCATCATGAGGTCGGTTATTATCACATCAGGTGGTGAGCTTTTCATCTCTCGAAGTGCCTGAGAGGCATCTGAAAAGACAGACACCCTTAAGCCCTCTGCCTCAAGGGTCTTCCTGATAACCCTCAGCATGGCAGGCTCATCATCAATTACCATTATCTCTATCTCTTTCATCTTTATTTCCACCTCGTAGGTGGAATTATGGGCAGGATGACCCTGAATGTGGAGCCAGCACCTTCGGTGCTTTCCACCTCTATCCTGCCGCCGTGATTCTCCACTATACTATAACACACCGTGAGGCCAAGCCCCGTGCCCTGACCGTTCTTTTTTGTGCTGAAAAAGGGATAAAATATCCTCTCCCTGTCCTCCTCCTTGATGCCACAGCCCGTGTCAGTAACCGTAAGCACCACTTCGTCGTCCTTTCTGCTCAGGCCAATGTCCACCCTGCCCTCGCCTTCTATTGACTGAACGGCATTAAGTAGCAGATTCCTCACAACCTGCTCCATCTGAACAGGGTCAACCATCACAGGAGAAAGGTGTTCCGAACAGGTGATGTTTATGTTAACAGCTTTTCCATTAAGCCCCTGTCTTACCACGCTTGCAATGCCCTCAACCAGTTGCACAAGGTCAGTGGGCTCCTTTCTTGGTGGTGATTGTCTGGTATAAACGAGGAGGTCACGGACGATGTTGCCACAGCGGCCTGCCTCAGAAAGCACTATCTTTATGTCCTCTTTAGCAGGGCTTTTTTCGTCTATCTCACGGTCGATTAATTTTAAAAGACCGATGATGTTTGCTATCGGATTGTTAAGCTCGTGTGCAATGCCTGCCGTGAACCTGCCTATCGAGGCAAGCCGTTCAGAGTGCTGAAGCCTCTCCTGCACATCCTTTAACTTTTGCAGGTTTTCAGCCATGCGGTTAAACACTTCAGATAGAGAACCAATCTCATCGTGGGATGTAACCTTAAGTCTGTATGAAAAATCACCCTTTCCGATCCTCTCTGCCCCCTCTTTTAGGCTTCTCACAGGCATCAGCACTCTCCTTAGCATAAGTGCAGTGATGGTTACAGAAATAAGCCCAATCAGTCCAAGAAGCATTGCCACCCTGATGTGTGCCTTTTTCATGATGTCCTTGAGCCTGTCTTCTTTCATGATTAAAAATGCGCCAAGGAGGCTTCCCTCTTCGTCGTAAAAGGGCAGTTTCATTAGCGTGTATCTTGTGCCCTCTATCTTTATAGAGTCATCAGCAGTTAAAAGCTCGGGGGGTTTTGCCCCTTTGATGGGCGGTAGCAATACCCTTCCGTTTCTGTCCAGTATCCCTATCTTCACACCACTTAATGCCTCAATCCTTGAAAGAAATGCCCTGTCCATGGTTATGCCTGTGGTGATGGTCCCGATAAGCTGTCCCTGATCGTAGTAAACCGGCGAGACCGCCCTGATTACATAAAGGTCGCCCTCTCTTTCCACTCCTGTAAGCACCTTCCCCTGAAGAGCCTGCCTGATGAGGGGATTTCCAAGGCGGCTTACATAAAACACACCTGGGTATCTGCTGTTTGCCACCACCATGCCGTTACGGTCTGTGAGCTCAACGAAGTCAATGTTGAAGGTGTTTGCTATCTGCTTAATGACCCTCAGGGGGTGAGTCCTTTCACCTGCAAGCTCTGTGTGGTAGTAGAGGTTGTCCATCAGCTGGCGGTCTCTTGAAAATAGGATTGCGTAGTTTTTGATTGCACGGGTATTGTCTTCCATTATGCTCTGAACCAGGTTTTTTATGCCCTGAAGATAGGCCCTCTGCTGCCCCTTGTACCCATCCTTTATGGTGTAAAATATCACGGGGATTACCGTCAGGGTAGCAGCGATGTTTATAAGTATCACCAGGGCTATCACCTTTTTGGTAAGCGTTAGTCCTTTGAGAATTTTCATCGTCTTACCTCTGAAAGGTGTCTGTTTATTATTTCTCTGCCTTCTTTGCTTTGCATAAACCTGATAAAATCAGATACCCTGGAGAGGTTTTCCTTCTTTACTATCACATAAAGCGGTGTATAAAGGGGATAAAGCCCCTTTATCACATTCTCAGCGGTTGGCTCAATACCGTTAATCCTCAGGACCTTTACCGCCCTACCCTCTGTAAAGACCTTGCTCGTCACTCCCAGGGCGGTCTTAAAGGACGATACATAATCTATCAGGGACTTGTCGGTTCTGACTATGATGGTCTTTTTTGAAAGCACCGATAATCGGCTATCAATGCCGAGCAGACCTCGAAGGGGCTCCTTCATGTCAAGACAGTGTTTTCTGAAAATAAGTGCAATGGGCTTTTTTATCCATCCAAAGTAGGACCAGCTTTTTATCTTTCCCCTGTGAACTGCCCTCAGCTCATCAAGGGTTATTGAGTTAATCGGATTTTCAGGGTTTACCACAGCCACCTTTATGTCTGATGCCACCCTGTAAGCAACAAGCCCCTTTTTCTTCAAAAACTCCTCTGGCAGAGGACAGCATAGCCCACCCATGAGAGCCCGTCCGTGAAGCACAGAGGATATGCCATCAGCACAGCCACCACCCCGCACCTGCACCTTTATGCCTGTTTTTTGATAGTAAGCCTCTGAAAGCTCATACATGGTCCTGTAGGTCAGAATGTGGGTACCCTGATAACTTAATGATGAAGCCCTGACCGGAGATGATAATAAAAGAAAAACAATAGCAATCAGCCCAGAAAGCCTCATAACACCTCGCACCATCCCCTTTTTAGTTTATTATACACAAAAAACCATCCAGAACTATTTGATAAATTATCTGACATAAAAGGAAAGGGTGCATGGGTGAAAACTCTATACCCATGTGCCATCTTTATAAATTGCCGATATTTTTTATTTCTGAGTTTTTAAGCTTGTATTTTCAAAGGGTTTTTGATTAAATTTAATATTATGAAAAGGATAGAGATTTACGATACAACCCTCAGGG
>WFMM01000094.1 GCA_015484595.1 Nitrospirota bacterium
CTCTAATAAGCCCACAGAAGTATGCGGAGAGTATATTTAACGCACATCTCCTTCTGGGTTTTAGATACAAAGAAGATGCTGCTGTAGAGCTATATAAACGTATTCTTAACGGCCCCTATACAGAAGAAGACCTTGGTATTGCCATAGAGATGCTAATCAAAAATCATGAGAGAATAAACTACCCAGGACTCTCTCAGTTGCTCAACGAAGTGGTTAAAGAAAGAGTAAATCTCACCAAAATAAACTACCAGAGAATGCAGTCGGAAGCATACCAGGGTAACGCAGAAAGGCTATAAAACCTTTTAAAAACAAATAGTTGACTGAATTGAGATTGCCAATAGCACGAATAGAGGTTGCTACGAGCACGAATGGCAATTTCGTGTCTTTTAGAGCATTTACAAAGTCTTGTGTTACCCTTCGTGTTACCTGTTGTTTCCAGCCTATAATTTAATTAACATATTGAAATTAAATAATATTTTCCATTGTTACCTGAGTAACCTGTTTTTCAGACACACACCACAAAAACTTTTTTATCGTTTTGTGTAGGTTGCCAATAGCACGACAGGTTGCTACAAGCACGAATGAGGTTACTCAATAGCATGATCGGGGTTCCCCAAAGCACGCACGATAGATGCGAATGAAAGCCAAAATCTTTTAAAATAATAGGCAATGCACGTTGGTATCTGGATAAGGGTCTCTACAGAGGATCAGGCCAGGGGTGAGTCACCAAAGAATCACGAAAAAAGAGCCCGGTTGTATGCCGAGCTTAAAGGCTGGAAGGTCGTCGAAGTCTATGACCTCTGTGGCGTATCCGGAAAGTCTGTGCTGGAGCATCCAGAGGCACAGAGAATGCTTCGGGATGTTTCAGTGGGAAGAATAAAAGCCCTGATTTTCTCAAAGCTTGCGAGGCTAGCAAGGAACGTAAGGGAGCTTCTCGAAATATCCGACCACTTTCAGGCCAACGGGGCAGACCTGGTCAGCATAGAGGAATCAATCGACACCAGCACCCCTGCCGGCAGGCTTCTGTTTACTGTCATAGGGGCACTGGCACAGTGGGAGCGTGAGGAGATATCCGCTCGTGTATCAGCCTCGATCCCGATAAGGGCCATGCAGGGTAAGCCTACAGGCGGTCAGGGCCCTTTCGGGTATCACTGGGTAAACAAGCAGTTGGTCCCCAAGCCGGATGAAGCAGTCATAGTCAGGGAGATATACAAAACATTTCTTGAGACAAAACGGTTACTTACCACCGCAAAAATCATCAACGAAAGGGGGTTCAGGAGCCGTAAGGGTGCTAAATTTGGAAAAACAACGATAAAAAGAATCCTGACGGACCCCGTTTACAAGGGCCAGAAGCGGGCAAACTACACCAAAAGCAAAGGAAACAAAAAGTCCTGGATACTGAAGCCTGAAGAAGACTGGGTATGGTTCAATGTAGAACCAATTGTTGAAAAGAAGGTCTGGGAAGAAGTGAACAGGATAATAGAGAACAACTCCCGGAAGTATCCCAAAGTCCCCCCTTCTTTACTGGCTGCGAAGTATGCTTTTTCGGGCCTCGTATACTGTGAATGCGGTACCAAGATGTACGTAATGAAGTACAGGGGAATGAAGACCCCCAGATACCGCTGTCGGAAGTGTAACAGCAAGATAAACGAAGACGTCCTGATGGAGAAGTTCAAAGAGGGCTTAAAGTGCATGGTGATAAAGCCCGAACAGCTACAGGCAGAAGTTGAAAGCGAAGAAAAGATAGTGAAACAGAAGACAGAGGAGCTGGAAACCCTGAAAAAAGAGCTCCGAAAAATAAAAAACAAGATAAGCAGGCTAATAGACCTTTACAACGACGATGTCATCCCTAAAGACATCTTCAGAGAGCAGCTAAACGATATACAGATGCGAAAGGCCCAGATAGAGGAGAGAATACCGGAAATAGAGGCGGAGATATCCTTCCATCAGGTATCAGAAAAAGGGAAAGATTACCTGCTGACACAGGCAACGACCCTATACTCCCTGTGGGACAGCCTCGAATACGAAAGCCAGACAGAGATTATCAAGGAGCTGGTTCAGTCGATCAAAGTCACGAAAGATGAGCTGATATTTGAGTTCTACTACCTGCCAGAATTGATGGAATTTTGCAATAGTGACCGCAACTTCAGGGGTTCATTGCTGCTACAAGCATGAAAGAGGCAGGATAGGTTACCGTTGCAGATGCCCTTGAGACAGTAACCACTCCATCCTCAAGGGGCTGTCTTAAGACCTCAAGCACATTTCGCTTGAACTCAGGAAGCTCATCAAGAAAGAGCACTCCATTGTGGGCAAGGCTTACCTCACCAGGCCGGGGATAGGTTCCACCTCCAATGAGGGCCACATCAGATATGGTATGATGGGGTGCCCTGAAGGGTCTTGTAGCAAGCAGGGCATGGCCTGAGTTCAGGGTGCCTGCCACGCTGTGTATCCTTGTTGTTTCAAGTGCCTCCTGAAAGGTCATCCCTGGCAGTATGGTTGGAAGCCGACGGGCAAGCATGGTCTTTCCCGAGCCTGGCGGACCTATCATTAAGATATTGTGGCCACCTGCTGCTGCAATCTCCATTGCCCGCTTTGCATGCTCCTGCCCCTTTATCTCAGCAAAGTCCTCTTCGTACCGGGATGCCTCCTTCAGTATGTCCTCAATATCCACTTTGAAGGGCTCGACGCTGTTGCCCTTTAAAAACTCCACCACCTCAAGGATGCTCTTAAATCCATACACATCCACCCCTCTTACCACCGCTGCCTCAGGGGCGTTTTCTTCAGGTATTATCAGACCTCGAAGCCCCCTGTCCTTACACTCCATTGCAATTGAAAGTGCACCCTTTATGGGTCTTAATGCTCCGTCAAGGGAAAGCTCTCCCGTAAGCATGTACCCCTCCAAGTCTTCCTGTGAAAGCACACCCTCTGAACAGAGGATTCCAATAGCCACGGGAAGGTCAAAGGCAGAGCCTTCTTTTTTGAGGTCTGCTGGTGCAAGGTTTATGGTGATCTGTTTTAAAGGAAAGACATATCCAGAGTTTTTAAGTGCAGCCTTTACCCTGTCACGACTTTCCTTTACAGTGGTATCAGGTAGCCCCACCATTGCAAAGTGGGGAAGCCCGCGAGATGTAATATCTACTTCAACCTCTACGGTGCGTGCCTCTATGCCAATAACCGTTGCACTAAGGACCCTGGAAAGCATTTATTGCTTGGCGGTTCCCTCCCTGTTTTTAGATGTCCCGGATATCTTATCAAAAAAGGGTTTCAGAAGGTCAATAGGCACGGGGAATATCGTGGTAGAGGTCTTCTCTGTGGCAATCTCCGTGAGGGTCTGGAGATACCTTAACTGTAGTGCCATGGGCTCTGGTGCCAGTATCTCGGCTGCCTCTTTTAGTTTCTCTGCAGCCTGATATTCACCCTCTGCATGGATGACCTTTGCCCTTCTTTCCCTTTCTGCCTCTGCCTGACGGGCTATGGCTCTTAACATCTCCTGCGGAAGGTCAACATTCTTCACTTCCACTGCCGTGACCTTTATTCCCCAGGGCTCGGTCTGAAAGTCGATTATCCTCTGTAGCTCGGCATTAATCTCATCACGCTTTGAAAGAAGGTCGTCAAGGTGGCTCTGTCCAACCACGCTTCTTAAGGTGGTCTGGGCAATCTGGCTTGTGGCAAAGTAAAAGTCCTCTACCTCTGTGACCGCCTTTATGGGGTCCATTACCCTGAAATAAACTACAGCGTTTACCTTAACAGAAACATTGTCTCTTGTAATTACATCCTGTGGTGGAACATCCATGGTCACGGTTCTTAAGCTTACCCTTACCATCTTATCTATAATTGGCCAGATGATAACAAGACCAGGGCCCTTTACAGGTATTATCCTTCCAAGCCTGAAGACCACGCCTCGCTCGTATTCCTTAAGCACCTTGATTGCGCTTACCAGAAAGTAAAGCACCAGAAAAATAACAAACACTGCACTTAAAAACTGTGGTGGGAAAATCATAACCTACCCCCTTTTAACCTTTATTTTTAAGCCCTTTACCTCTTGCACTTTTATCTTTTCACCCTTTTTAATCGGTTCGTCGCTGAATGCCTGCCAGTACTCACCTCTTAAGAGTGCCATTCCTCCCTCTTTGTCTATATCCGTATGTGCCACACCCTCAAGCCCCAAAAGCCCCACTGAACCGGTAACAGGTTTTCTCCGCCATGCCTTGAAGGCAAGGGAGAAGGTAACAGTGAAAAACAGGGCAGTTGCCAGAGCAGCAGGCAGTATCAGATAAAGCGAAAGCTTGAAAAAGGGCCCTGGACTCTTAAAGAGCATCAACGAGCCTATTACCATAGATACAATGCCACCAATGGTAAGCACACCATGGGAGGTTATCTTTATCTCAAGAACAAAAAGGATGATGGAAAGAATGATGAGCAGCAGTCCGGCATAGTTAACAGGCAATGTCTGAAAGGAATAAAAGGCAAGTATCAGGCAGATTGCACCGAAAACTCCAGGGAATATTGCCCCTGGATTTGTTAACTCAAAGAAAAGCCCGTAAAAGCCAAGAAGCATTAGTATATAAGCAACATTGGGGTTTCCTATGATGCTTAAAATCTTAAGCCTCAACCCCATGGGAACCCTTTTAGTCGGTACCCCTCTGGTTTTGAGCTTTACCTTTCCGGATACTGTCTCTACTGTTTTTCCATCGATCTTCTTCATCAGATCATCAAGGTCCTTTGCAATCAAGTCAATTACCCTGAGCTTAAGGGCCTCCCGAGCAGTAACGGATACGCTTTTCCTTACCGCCTTTTCTGCCCACTTTTTATTTCTCCCCCTGCGCTCTGCAATGGACTTGATATATGCCACGGCATCATTTGTTACTTTCTCAACCATGGTCTTGTCCATCTTTCCCCCGATACCAATTCCAACAGGATGGGCTGCACCAATATTGGTGCCAGGTGCCATTGCTGCCACATGAGCTGCCATTGTAATAAACACACCTGCTGAAGCAGCTCGGGCACCAGAAGGAAAAACATACACCACCACTGGCACGGCACTCTGGTTGATTGATTTAATAATCTTACGCATTGATGTATCAAGCCCCCCGGGGGTGTCAAGCTCTATGACCAGTGCCGAGGCCCTCTCGGTATTTGCAAGGTCAATACCCCTCTGTATATACTCTGCAGACACAGGATTGATAACCCCCTGAATGGTCAAGACATAGACGCTGCTTTTGGCAGAAAAGGAAACGGTGCTGAAAATTAACAGAAAAAGGGGGACAATAATTATGCTGGATAGTTTCTTCATCATCTTTATTATCACAAAAAAATAAAAATAATTCCACTTAAAATA
>WFMM01000095.1 GCA_015484595.1 Nitrospirota bacterium
AAAGGGCAGTGCCTACTATGCACCGGCAGCATCTACCTTTCAGATGGTGCGTGCCATCTTGCTTGACGAAAAAAGACTTCTTCCTGCAGCAGCCTATCTAAGAGGAGAGTACGGAGTTGAAGGTATATACATGGGAGTGCCTGTTGTGCTTGGTGCTGAAGGGGTAGAAAAGGTCGTGGAGCTAAGCCTGACAGACCAAGAAAAACAGGCACTTCAGCGGTCTGTTGAGGCAGTCAGGGCACTGGTGGAGAAATTAAGAATATAGTGAAACGCAATGAACGCTATTAACGCGACTAACGCAATCAACGCTAATAACGCTATTAACGCAAATAACCCAATAAAGAGGAGGTTTATGAATGGAAAGAACGCTGTCTATTGTCAAACCTGATGGAGTGAAGAAGGGAGTCATTGGAGAGGTTATCAAAAGGTATGAATCAGCAGGTCTTAAAATCGCAGCCCTAAAGATGCTCTGGATGACAAAGGAAGAGGCAAAGGGGTTTTACATTGTCCATAAGGATAAGCCCTTTTACGATAGCCTCACTGACTTCATGTCCGAAGGACCCATTGTGGTAATGGTGGTTGAGGGTGAAGGTGCGATATCAAAGGTAAGGGAGATAATGGGTGCAACCAACCCGAAAGAGGCAGCACCTGGAACAATAAGGGCGGATTTTGCCTCTGACATAGAGAGAAATATCGTCCATGGCTCTGACTCCCCTCAGTCAGCCCAGTTTGAGGTAAGCTACTTCTTTTCAGAGCTTGAGATAATGAAGGCTTAAGGGTAGGGGGCTGTCCCCCTTACTCTGAACAGTCTCCTGTCAGGGTGTCCTCAGTATTGCCCTGAAAACCTCTGAGGCAGCCCTTCTGTCAATCTCTTTTAGTTTCTGATAGATGTTTAAGGCATCATCCTTTAACCCAAGGGCCAGGTAGGCATAGGCTGTCCCGGCAAGGGCGTCACTGTATCGGGGTCTTAACTTAAGGGCCCGTTCAAAGTCAAAGAGGGCCTCTCTGGGACGATTACTAAAAAGCAGGGCGTAACCTGCACCGTTAAAATACTCCGGTACATGATCATTAAGAGAGATGGCCTTTGAGAAGTTTTTGAATGCCTCGTCGTAACGGGACTCCTTAAGGTTTACTGCACCAAGAAGCCCGTATAAACTGTGGATTTCTCCAAACTGCCTGAATGCCTCCTGTATCATACCACGTGCCTTTGTGAGTTTGCCCTTTGAGATAAGCTCGTTTATCTCTGTAAGTCTCTCATTAAGAAGAGATTGCTCTGGACTAAAAAGCTCTACAATCTCACGGGCGCCTCTGGTCTTGATGATACTGCCTTCTTTTATAACCCTCTTTACCTTCTTTAGTAAACTTCGGGCCTCTCTTATATTCCTGAACTTACCCATCCTCACAATGTAGAGCCTTCCTGACCTTTCAATCCTGAGAAACCTCAACTGCTCTTGCTCAAGTTTTTCTTTTAAAAGGTTAAACTGCTTTTTTGCATTTCTTAGGTGATGAAAGGCACCGGTCTGAATTGAAAAGAAGTCTCCACTTTTTGATGCCTCAACAGGGGATGAAAGAAGTGTCAAAAGCACCAGAAAAAGCATAGTGATGCTCTTTTTCATGTATTTATTTATAATGCTTTAAAGGTGCTTCTGTAAAGACTTAGGTGGTTTAGGTTAAAATATTCATCATGAAGCGGGTGGTGCTTTTAGGCTTTCTGATTTTAATCTTGACGGTCGTTGCTGCTTACACAAAACAGCATGACGATGAAAGACCTGCCTATGGAGATTCCCTCGTGGTGGGCTCCATTGGTGAGCCAAGCATACTGATACCCATGCTTGCCGGAGACAGCGCCTCCCATGAAGTGGCAGGTCTTATATTCAACGGGCTTGTTAAGTACGATACAGACCTTTCCATAATAGGAGACCTTGCAGAATCCTGGGACATATCAAAGGATGGTCTTACTATAACATTTCACCTCCGTAAAGGTGTCAGGTGGACAGACGGTGTGGAATTTACTGCAAGGGATGTGATGTTTGGCTACAGGACTATCATTGACCCCAAAACACCCACTGCCTATAAGGAGGACTTTCTTCAGGTAAAAAAGGCAGAGGTGCTTGATAAATATACCTTCAGAGTCACCTATAAAAAGCCCTTTGCTCCTGCACTGAGCAGCTGGGGAAACCTGCCCATTCTGCCTGAGCATCTACTGAGGGGAAAGGACATCACGAAGACCAAGTTTGGCCGTAACCCTGTTGGTATGGGGCCTTTTATCTTTCAAAAGTGGGTCCCAGGGCAGAGGATCATCTTAAAGGCTAACCCTGATTACTTTGAGGGCAGACCCTACCTGAATTACTACATCTACAGGATAATACCTGACCAGGCAACCATGTTTATGGAGCTTCAGACAGGCGGAGTGGACATGATGGGCCTTACCCCCATTCAGTACAGAAGGCAGACCAATACCGAGTATTTCAGAAAGAACTTTCAGAAGTTTCGCTATCCTGTTTTTGCATACACCTATCTTGGTTTTAACCTTAAGCATCCCTTTTTCAAAGATGTAAGGGTAAGACGGGCCATAGCCTATGCCATAGACAAACAGGAGATTATTGATGTGGTCCTCTTCGGGCTCGGCACTGTAGCGACAGGCCCCTATGTGCCAAACACCTGGCCCTATAATCCAGATGTAAAGAGATACGAATACAATCCTGCAAAGGCCCGTAAACTGCTTGCGGAGGCAGGCTGGCGCGACACTGACGGCGATGGATGGCTTGACAAGGATGGCAGGAGGTTTGAGTTTACCATTATAACCAACATGGGTAACAGCCTCCGCGAAAGGACTGCCACCATTATCCAGTGGCGGCTAAAACAGATTGGCATCAAGGTAAACATAAGACTCTTGGAGTGGAGCACCTTTATAAACGAGTTTATCGACAAAAGAAGATTTGAGGCGGTCATACTTGGCTGGTCAATTGGGCTTGACCCTGACCAGTACGACATATGGCATTCAAGCAAGACAGGTGAAAAGGAATTTAACTTTATATCCTATAAAAACCCCGAAGTAGATAGACTCCTTGAAGAAGGAAGAAGGACCTTTGATATTGAAAAGAGGAAGAGGGCCTACTACAGGATACAGGAGATCCTCGCAGAGGATGTCCCCTATGTGTTTCTCTATGTGCCTGATGCACTGCCGATTGTTCACAGGAGATTCAGGGGCATAAAACCCTCTCCAATAGGGATAACCTATAATCTGCACAGGTGGTATGTGCCACGGAGTCTGCAGCGTCACAGGATGCTACCCTGAAAAAAGGATAGACCCATCACACTGTTTTAAAGGCTACTGATGCTTAGAGTTCTGAAAGGATGGATGACATCTGTGAGAGGTCTTCCGTTGACTGCTCTCTGATGTTTGATAGTTTTTCCTCTGTCAGGTCAAGCTCAAGCATTATTGCGTCGTGCTCCTCTGTCCAGTAACCATCGTCTTCAAACTTGGGAAAGAAGTTTCTTGACAGTGCCTCTGCAAAGGATACCACTGCCACCACTTTCTTATAACTGTCTGCCTTTGAAGGGGTGTGGTGATACCTCACTGCATAAATCAGGGGCTCAGGCAGGAAGGCCCTTTTTAAAAACTCAGCCCCGATGGAAGGGTGATGTATTCCGAAATAGTCTAACTCCTGAATAATCAGGTCATCCGAGTCAATAATCTGGAGATATCTGTCCCTGTCTATGGTGAGAAGCACTACCCTGCCGATGTCGTGAAGAAGCCCTGCAACGAATACCTCAGATGCCTCCACATCGGCTACATGTTCGGATATCTTTGAGCCAATAACTGCCACCTCGTTTGAGTGTTTCCAGAGGTTGTTGACCGACTTTCTGCTGTGTTTACCAAGGAGTTTAAAGATGCTGGTTCCAAGACAGAGACCCTTTACGAGGTCGTAACCAAGGAGCATGATTGCCTGTTCAATTGACCTTACATTGCCAGGGATACCGAAGTAGGGGGAGTTGGCAACCCTGAGGATCTTTTCAACAAGGGACTGATCATGTTTGATAACCCTTGCAAGGTCATTAAAGGTGGAGTTTTCGTCTTGCAGCACATCAAGTAGTTCCCTGAAAATATCAGGTAATGTTGGAAGGTCTTTAATTTTGTTTAGATTTATCTTTGTGCTTGCAGTCACTGATAATTCCTTTCTGTTTCAGGCCTTAGCAGTTCTTCGCAGTTTAGTATGATAACAGTTTTGTCTTTAAGGTTACCCAGGCCCTCTATAAACCTGCTGTTTTTACCGTTTTTTATGTCCGGTTTTGGCTCGATCATTTCACCTGGGATGTCAACGACCTTTGACAGACTATCCACTATTAAACCTGCTGTAGAATCACTGCTTTCAACCACGATGATAAGACCTTCTTTCCTCTGTCCGTCGTCTTCGAGAAAAAACCTCTTTTTCATGTTTATTATGGGAACTATCCTTCCTCTTAGGTTTGTAACCCCCTCAATGTATTCAGCACAGTTGGGTACAGGGGTGATGTCATAGTGTTTGATTATTTCCAACACATTTCTGATGTCAATACCGTAAAGTTCTGGGCCGATAAAGAAAGTTACAGTCTGTACTGACTCACGGGATTGCTTTTTCTGATTATCAAATACTGTTGTTTCCATACTATGATCCTCTTTTTGTTTTTAAGTGTCTTTACTTGTTATATCGGTCAAAGTTCTCAAAACTTTAATAATAAAAAGGGCTGGCCGCCGGGGGGAGCGACCAGCCAAGAACGGAGGGGGAAGGGGAGATAGGAGGGTTAGACAGAGTTTATAATCTCATAGGCAATCTCTGTTAAAGGAACAATCCTGTCGGCAAGCCCTGCTTCAACAATTGCCTTTGGCATGCCGTAGATCGTGCAGCTGTCTTTATCCTGTACAATTGATCTGCCGCCTCCTGCTTTGATCCTCTTAACACCCTGCAGGCCATCGTGTCCCATTCCGGTAAGTATCACTGCAAGGGTGGTTGATGGAAAGATCTTTGAAGCAGAGATTAATAGCATGTCAACCGATGGTTTATAGATTGCCTTTGCTGCCTCTTCAACCAATTTAATTTTTATGTTTTGTTTTGAGTTTCCAGTAACTATCATGTGCTTGCCACCTGGGGCTATGAGCACCTTGCCTGGTATTACAAGTTCACCGTCTTCTGCCTCTTTAACCTGAAGCACTGAGAGTTCGTTCAATCTTTCTGCAAGCACCTTTGTAAACTTTGGTGGCATGTGCTGGGCTACTACAACCGGAACCGGGAGGTTTTTAGGTAACAGGGGTATGATCTTTTGTAATGCCCTTGGGCCACCTGTGGAGGAGCCAATAACGATCAGGTCTGTAGTAACTGACTTGCCTTCTACTTCCGTGGAAGTGTATTTAGATTGCAAAGGTTCAGTCCTTTGTGGTTCTTTTACATTAGAGCCTGAGGCCTGCTTTATTTTGCTAATCAGCTCTTCTTTGATGTTAAGTATGTTGATAGAGCCTTCTGAGATGTTTTTTGGAATAAAATCCACTGCCCCCAGTTCCAGTGCCTTGAGGGTCTCCACTGCACCCTCTGTGGTATAGGCACTAATCATAACGACCGGCGTGGGCTGCTTGTCCATGATAAGTCTCAATGCTTCAAGACCATTCATCCTGGGCATCTCCACATCCAGTGTAATCACATCAGGCCTCAGCGAGATGGTTTTATCTACTGCTTCAACTCCGTCTCTTGCTGTGCCTATCACCTGCAGGGCAGGGTCAGAGCTTATCATCCTTGAAATGGCACTCCTCATAAAGGCTGAGTCATCCACGATGAGGACTCTTATCTTTCCGTTCATTTTAGACATACTGTGCCTCACCCTGTTTGATGAATTCCATGGCGGCAGGTATGTCTATTATCAATACTACTTTTCCTTCGCCTGTAATGGTTGCACCAGCAAAGATGTTTGAGTCGTTGAGGTTGATTATGTTTCCTTCAATTGATTTGATTACCACCTCATCCTGACCCACCAGTCTATCCACTGCTATACCGAACCTTCTGTCGTAAGACTGGACGACTACCACATAGTGACTGTCAGCTCCATTTGAATGGTTAAATCCGATAAGCTCTGACAGTCTGACAATGGGCAGTATCTCACCTCTTAACTTTATTATCTCCTGACCATCTACTGATGAGATTTCAGAGTTATCTATCCTTACGGCTTCAAGTACAGAGGTGATGGGTATCGCATATACCATATTGTTTACCTCAACCATCAGGGTCTGGATAATCGCAAGTGTTAGTGGAAGCTTAATGGTGAACTTTGTTCCTCTGCCTTGCTGAGTCAGAGTATCTATAGAACCATTGATTCTTGCAAGATTTGTTTTTACAACATCCATCCCAACCCCTCTTCCTGATACATCGGTAACTTTGTCTGCCGTTGAAAACCCAGGGTGGAATATAAATTCAGTCAGTTCCCTTTCGCTTAGGAGTTCTGCTTCTTCAGGGCTGACTATGCCTTTTTCCACTGCCTTTTTCCTGACCTTCTCAAGGTTTATTCCCCTTCCGTCGTCAAGCACAGATATGACGATGTTGTTTCCTTCCTGTGATGCAGACAGTATTATCTTTCCTGTCGTGGGTTTATTGAGTTTCTTCCTTTCCTCAGGGGGCTCTATCCCATGGTCAATTGCATTTCTTATAAGGTGAACCAGGGGGTCAGCGATGTTTTCAATCACTGACTTGTCAACCTCTGTTTCTTCACCTCTGATGATTAGCTCAATCTCCTTTCCATGGGAACGGGCAAGGTCTCTTACCATCCTTGGAAAACGATTAAATACCTTCTTGACAGGTTGCATCCTTGTTTTCATAACTGCAGTTTGAAGCTCTGTGGATATTAGCTGGAGAAACTCTGCAGCCTCATTGAGGTTTATAACATCTGGGTCATTAGGGTATTTATCTGCAAGAACATTTGATAGCTTTGTCAAGCGATTTTTCCCTAAAACCAGCTCTCCCACAAGATTAAATACTGTGTCAAGTCTCTCTACATCTACCCTTATGGTTTTTTCCACCTGTGGTTTGTCTTTATGCTCCTCTGTGTCCTGCTTCAGGGGAGCCTTCAGGGCTGTGTCGATTTTCTGATTTGATGACACAACAGAGGCGACTTTCTTATCTTCCCTTTGTGCTTCTGACTCAACTTTAGATTCTGGATCTTCTTTTATTTCATCTTTTTTAATCGGTTCAGAAATAGGTGTCTGACCTTCTTCGATCTTTTTTAGCTTTGTAAGCAAGCTATCTATATCTTCAGGGGTCTTGTCGTTGTTTTTTACCTTGTCAACCAGTATCTTTAATTTATCAACTGACTCTAAAATTACATCTGTTATCTCTGGTGAAGGTGAAAGTAAACCGTCTCTTAGTTTTTTAAGCACATTTTCCGATGCATGTGAAAGATCAACTATCTGATTTAGACCTAAAAATCCTGCTGCACCCTTAATGGTATGAACTGCACGGAATATTTCGTTTATCAGGTCTTTGTTGGACTGGTCCTTTTCAAGCTCAACAAACTTTTCGTCCAGTGCCTCTAAGATCTCCTCTGTTTCTACAATAAAGTCCTGCAGGATTTCATCCATCTCAGAAGACATGACTTTCCTCCCATCAGTTTTTCAGTCTTTCGTATATCTGCTCAATCTTTTGCTTCATGGTCTCAGCTGTAAAGGGCTTGACGATGTAGTTGTTCACCCCTGCCTTTATTGCCTCTATTACCTTGGATTTTTCAGCCTCTGCAGTGACCATCAAAACAGGGGTTGACTTAAGGTTTGAATCAGCCCTTATCTCTTTAAGCATCTCGAGCCCATCCTTAACAGGCATATTCCAGTCAGAGACCACAAAGTCGAATTTATCAGAGCGGAGCTTCTTTAATGCCTCCTCACCGTTTTCAGCTTCTTCGATGTTGGTGAATCCGAGTTGCTGAAGCACATTTTTTACTATCTTTCGCATGGTGGCAAAATCGTCAACCACGAGTATCTTAATTCCACTGTCAAACATGGCTCACCTCCCTGTATTAGGAACTTTTAAGATGTTCTTTATGGTCATGTTTACCATTGTCTCGGTAAGAGGCTTTATCAGGAATGCGTCTGCCCCTTCCTGTATTGCAACATTTTTCTCTGCTTCATCATCTATGTACGAGGTTATAATCACAGGTGTGTCGGATTGGTAATCCTTTCGGATGGTTCTTAGGAGCTCAATTCCGTTTAGATAGGGCATATCCAGTGCTGAAACCACTACATCAAAGGGACCTTCCTTTACAAACTTCTCAAGCGCCTCTATGCCACCAGTTGCACAGACGACCTGGTGGCCTTTGCCTTTTAGGTAAAGTGATACAATCTCAGCAGTTGTCACATCTTCCTCTGTTACCAAGACCTTCATCCTGTAACCTTCCTGTAAACCACTGTGTGGTCAATCATCAGTGGTTTAAAAAGGGTTGTTACATTGTGCAGACTCTCGGATACGCCTACAAAGAGATAACCTGCATCCTTCATGAGGTCATAAAGAACACTCAGGACCTTCTTCTTTGCCTCATCATCAAAATATATAAGCACATTTCTTAAAAACACTATATCCACATTTCTTACAAAGCACATCTGTTTTTCGTCTATCAGGTTTATCTGATAGAGCTTTATCATTCTTTTAATATTATCGGAGATTTTGTAGAAATCATTAGACTCGGTAAAGTATTTTTTCAGTATATGAGATGGAACCTTTCTGATAGAATAGGAGCTGTAGATGCCCCTTCTGGCACTATTAAGGGCAGAATTGCTGATATCTGAAGCTATGATTTCAACCTTTGAAGGATTAATCTCTCTGTTTTCATTAATGAGTATTGCAATACTGTAGGGCTCTTCGCCTGTGGAGCAGGCGGCTGACCATATTCGAACCCTTTGCTGTTTTGATAAAAGCTCAGGGATGATCTTGTTTATTAACAGGTTTAATTGTTTGTCCTCTCTGAAAAAGTATGTTTCATTTGTGGTTATAGCGTCAAAAAGATAATTCAGTTCTGACTGGTTCTTTCTGTATTTGAGCAGATATAGATAATCCTTAAAGCTGTCAAACTTGTTTTCTCTGAGCCTTTTCTGGAGGCGGTTTTCGAGTAAATACTTCTTGCTGTCCTGGATGTAGATTCCAGTTTGCTGATATACAAAGTCTCTTAACTCTAAGAAGGTATCCCTGTCAAGCTCATAGTGTACCATGTTTCTTCAGAAGGTTTCTTACCCTTTCACTGATTTCCCTGTCGGGATGTTTGTGAAGCTTTAAAAGCTCCTCTTTAAACCTTTCTACATCTGAGTTAGTAAGTGTCTCTAATGCCTCAAGCACCACTGGTGGGAAGCTATCCATCAGGAGTTTTCGCTTTATCCTTTCAGTCAGTGCCCTGTTCTTTTTTAGAATCTTAAGGGCATAGTACCTGACCCACTCATCCTGGTCTTCAAGTAAAAGGGCAAGCTCCTTTTTACAGCAGCCTAACCTGTAGGCACTCATGATAGCCACCCTTCGTATCTCTGCAGAGGGGTCTTTGATGAGCTCCTTTATCCTTGAGACCACTTTATTGCTTTTAAACCTGCCAAGCCTTGTAATGGCAGTTATCTTTACATCCCAGTCTTCATCATGGGTAAGCTCGAGCACCACATTTACAGAGTCTGAGTACTGGGCAATAAAGAGTTTCGTTGACTGATCTATCAAGGGTATCAATTTCATAAACCTTTTTCTGTCTATTACTGAAAGGGTCTTGATGGCTTCCTCAAGCACATCTGAATAGGGCTCACGAGCAAGCATGGACTCAATGCTGTCAAAAACCTTTTTAGTCTTGACATTTCGTAGAGCAATCAATGCCTCCTTCCTTACATGACCATCCGGGTCGTTAAGGAGGCTTACGATCTCCGGAACATTTTTAGAAGGTCCTATCTTCCCCAGTGCCTTCACGGCAGCCCTCCTTATATCCCTTGATTTGTCCCTCAAAAGAGGAATAATGCTTTTTACTGCCTCCTTTATCTGAAGTCTTTCACTTAGCTCAATTGCAAGCGAGCGGGCAACAAAGGGAATGTCAGGCTTTTGTATCACTCTACATATCTGTTTTACAGGTGCTATCCTTTGTAGAGAACTTAATATGTAATCCCTGAACTCTGTATCATAAGGATTGCCTGGTTCCAAAGAACCGGCAATTAAGAGAAGCTCCTCGGTAAATGATTTTAACCTTGCATCAGTGATTGCCTTTATAGCCAGGCTGAGATCATTTCTATCAGGGCTTTTGAGCAATTGGGATACAATGTTTTTTAGACCTGGTATCCTTTTTGAAAGACCCAGTTTGATGAGCGCCCTTATGGTGTAGTCCCTCTCTACAGGGCTTTCAGTCTCTTTTAAATGCTTTAGCAGACAGGTCTTTGAATCTCTGGTATCAATTTCACAAAGGGCTTCAATAGTAAGGAGCCTTACCGAAGCAGAGGGGTTTTTCAGTAGGTGAATAATACTTTTTACGGTCTGAGGGAGTTTTAATATGGAAATTGCCCTCAGGGTAAAGAGGCAAACCCACTCTGCATCGTGAAGGAGCTGGTCTATGTGTTTTAAAAGGATGTCTGCCCTTTTCAGTCTTGCAAGCACCATAACAGAGGCAGCCCTTACATTTGCTGAAGGGTCATTAAGCAGATTCTCTATGAGGTATATTGAATCCTCAGGAAAGTCCCTTACTATTTTAAGTCCAAGGAGTCTCATGTAGTGGTCCCTGTCTGTAAGAAGCAGCTTTACAGCGCTGTGGTTTTCGATGTTTTTAAGGATATGAATAGCAGGGTCTCTTAGTTCTGGCTTCTGCCTTAACAGGGGAAGTAACATAAGGGCCGTGGCTTCACCACCAATCTGTATAAGGGCGTCAATGCTTGCCTCTCTGACAGCAGGGTTTTTGTCTGAAAGAGACTGGATAAGCGGATAGACAGCCCTTATGTCTTTTGTGCCAAGCTGAAGGGCTGCCCTTTTTCGTTTTAAAGGGTCACCTGATTGTAGTTCCCTTAGTAGTGTTTTAATGCTCTTGTTCATCCTGATTATTAATCCCCTGTTACTTAATCGGAAAAATTTTTTAAAACTTTAACTGAAGGTCTTAAAAGCTAAGTGAAGCCCCCTCAGTGTTTATCCTTCTAAGCAATCTCCTCCATTGCTACCTTTAGTCTCATGAGTGCCTGTGAGTGAAGCTGTGAGACCCTTGACTCGGAGACTCCAAGGACCTCGCCTATCTCCTTAAAGGTAAGTTCATCCCAGTAATAAAGCGACAGTATGAGCTGTTCCCTTTCAGGAAGGTTCTTTATCTTTTCTGCAAGTATGTGTTTTTTTTCCTTGTCCTCTATCTGTTTAAAGGGATTCAGGGAGTTTTCGTCTTCAAGGTGCTCATAGATGTTGTAGTCACCGTCGTTTTTGTTGTCTATCCTCTGGCCAATCCCCTCAATGCTCAGTGTGGTTGATTTGTGGGCACTGTTTAAGAGCTTGAAAATCTCATCCACATCAAGCCCCATCTCTTCTGCAACCTCCTCCTCAGAGGGGGGTCTTCCGAGTTTCTTCTCAAGCTCTGAATAGGTGTTTTTGAGGTCGTTAATCTTTTTCTGAAGGTGCTTTGGTATCCACTCAGCAGCCCTGAGCTCGTCAAGCATTGCCCCCTTGATGCGGTACTCTGCATAGGTCTTGAGGGTGGCCTTCTTTGATGGATTGAATTTATCAATCGCATCTAAAAGACCTATGATACCGGCGCTTATCAGGTCGTCAACAGTGAGCTGGGGAGGGAGACGCCAGGAAAGCCTGTAGGCAGTGTACTTTATGTAGGGAAGCATCTCCTCTACTATCTTTTCTTTTTCCTCTTCCGTGACTATGTAGTTTTTATACCCCAACATTTCCTGATACCTCAAAGAGATTGTCAAAGAAAAACTGAATCCCTCCCTTTGGGGATGAGCTGTTCATGTTCCTTATCCTGTCTGCAAGGGATGAAAATGCCTCTGATACCTGTGAGTGAGGGCTCTGTAACACCACAGCCTTCTGGCTCTTTACTGCCTTCTGCAAAGCCCTGTCGTAGGGTATAAACCCGATGTAATCAAGTGAGACATTAAGGTATCGGTCTGTAACCATGTGCAGTCTCTTGAATATCTCCAGAGCCTCACTGGAGCTTCTTGCCTGGTTTATAAGTATCCTGAACTCCTTTTCCTGATATCGGGTATTTAGAACCTTTATCAATGCATAGGCATCGGTAAGTGAGGTAGGCTCAGGGGTTACCACCACTACTGTCTCCTGCGAGGCAATGCAGAAAAAGGTTACATTTGGAGATATGCCAGCGCCCGTGTCTATGAACAGATAGTCAATGTTTTCCTGAAGTGCCTGAAACTCGTCTATCAGACGGAGCTTTTTAAACTCATCAAGGTGGGTAAGCTCCTCCACTCCAGAGCTTGCTGGCACCACCATTATCCCCGCAGGGCCTTTAACTACTATCTCGCTCAGGGACTTCTCTCCATTAAGCATGTGCTGTATGTTGAACCTTGGTGCCATGCCTAAAAGGACATCGATGTTACAAAGCCCCAGGTCTGCGTCAAGCACCATCACCCTTTTACCCTTTTTGCTTAAAGAGATGGCAAGGTTTGCCACGATGTTGGTCTTTCCAACTCCACCCTTTCCACTTGTTATGGCAATGGTCTTTATCATCTCAACACTCCTTCGGTAGTATTAGGTTTGAGATAGTTGCTCTGTCAGGAAAGATTATGTCCTTTGGAATCCTCTGTCCATTGGTCAGATAGGCTATGGGTTTCTGATACACCGTGGAGATGTTGTAGATGCATCCCCTCTTTGAAACCTCATCTATCTTTGTAAACCCAAGACAGTCTATGTTGAGTTTACGGTAATTATGGTAGGCATCAATCATAAAGTCCTGGTCAGAGCTTGCACTGACGATGAGGTGGGTCTCCACTGGGAGTTCAAGGCTGTGAATCTCTCTTAGCTCCTCCAGATAGTGCTCGTCCTTTGGATTGGTGCCAGCGGTGTCAACGAATATCCTGTCTTTACCGATGTGCCTGTTTACATGCTCTTTGAACTCTGAGATGTTATGGGCAACCTCAAGCGGTAGCCCAAGCACCCTTGCAAAGGAGGCAAGCTGATAGGTTGCTCCAAGCCTCAGGGTATCAAGTGTTACGATTGCAATCCTCTTACCCTTTCTTATCTCGTTGGCTGCCAGTTTACATAGGGTGGTTGTCTTTCCAGAGCCAGTTGCTCCAACGAGCATCACTATCTTTTTTGAGTTTTTGAGATCGTAAAGGCTCAACTCTCTGTTAAGGGCATCCATAAGTGTCTCAAAGTCTGTTGCCCTTTCACATAACCTCAGGGCAAACTCCTCCTTGATTGACTGACTGATAAGTGCCCTGAGGAGCCTTCTCTTTTTCTCGGGAAGCCTTAGCTCGTAGCCGCTTTTTTTAAGCTCAAAAAGAGCATCCCTTAGCCGCTGGATCTCTTCCCTCAGGGTGTTAAGCTCCCTTTGCTCTGTTACCATTTTCTGCTCTTTAGTGTTCTTTTCTCCGTAATCCACAGCAGCCACTATCTCCACAGAGCCGTCCGCAAGCTCTTCAGAGGAAAGTATCACCGCATCGCTTCCAAGCTCCTTTTTCACCCTGAAAAGGGCCTCTGAAAACTGTTTTGCCTTGAATCTTTTAATCTTCATAGGTCACCATCCCCAGTGAATATAGTTTAGCCTCAGGTGAGAGCTCAGCACTTGAGATTACAGAGAGGTTTGGCATGATCCGTTCTGCAATCCTTCTTAAGTGATTTCTCACCTGAGGAGAACAGACTATCACGGGTTTAATGTTGTTTGCACCTGTCTTTTTCAGGGCAAACTCTATTGACCTCATAAGGTTCTGGATAAGCTCTGGTTTAAGGCCCGTTCCGTCCTGCATGGACTGGACTATCTCCTTTTCAAACCTTGGGTCAAGGGTAAAGACAGGCACGGTCCCATCAGGAAGCATGTGCTGACGGGTAATGACCCTTGAGAGTGCCTGTCTTACCACCTCGGTAAGCATCTCGGGGTCCTTTATGCTCTGGCCGTGGTCAAGCAGGGTCTCAAGGATGGTTATCATGTCCTTAATAGGAACACCCTCTTTAAGCAGGTTCTGTAACACCCTCTGCACCGTGCCAAGGGGAAGGACATTTGGAATAAGCTCCTCAACTATCCTCGGGTAGACCTTTGAGACACTGTCAAGGATGTTTTGAACCTCTGCCCTGGTGAGCACCTCCCAGCCGTGTTTTCTTAGAAGCTCTGTAAGATGGGTCACCACCACTGTGGAGGCATCAACCACGGTAAAGCCCCTCTGCTGGGCAGCTTCAATCTGCTGTTCGTCGATCCAGTAAGCAGGAAGCCCGAAGGCTGGCTCCTTTGTGGGGATTCCATCCAGAGGCTCCTGTTTTTCGTCTGGGGCAACGGCAAGCCACTTGCCAACAACGAGCTCTCCACGGGCAATCTCTATGCCCTTTATCAGGAACGCATACTCATGTGGTCTTAACTGCAGGTTGTCCTTTATGTGAATGGAGGGTATTACAAAACCAAGCTCCTGGGCAATCTGACGACGCATGGCCTTAATCTTTGAAAGCAGCTGACCACCTGGCTCCTCCACAAGAGATATCAGACCGTAGCCGATCTCAAGACTAAGAGGGTCTATCTCAAGGTAAGACTCGATTGGAGGCTCCTCTGGGGGCTTTTCTGTCTCTTCCTCTGTGGCTTCCTCCTGGGGGGGCCTTTTTGCCATCAGATAGGCAAGGGAGCCAGCAGTAAGGGCTATGATGAAGAATGGGATATGTGGAAGCCCTGGCACAAGGGCAAGCAGAAAGAGGATCCCCGATGCAGTGGAAAGGGCCTTTGGATTTACAAAGACCTGCCTTTTAAACTCCTCGCCAAGGTCTGCCTCACTGCCTGCACGGCTTACTATGATGCCTGCAGAGGTTGAGACCAGAAGTGCTGGTATTTGTGAGACCAGACCGTCACCGATGGTAAGTATGGTGTAGGTCTGGGCTGCCTCACCTATTGGCATCCCCTTCTGAAGGATACCAATGAGAAGGCCGCCTATGATGTTTATCCCTGTGATTACCAGTCCTGCTATGGCATCACCCCTTACGAACTTGCTTGCACCATCCATTGCACCGTAGAAGTCTGCCTCCCGGGCAATCTCCTCTCTTCTGCGTCTTGCCTCTGCCTCGTCAATAAGCCCTGTGTTCAAGTCTGCATCAATGGCCATCTGTTTCCCTGGCATGGCATCCAGCGTAAACCTGGCTGCCACCTCTGCTATCCTACCTGCACCCTTTGTGATAACCACAAAGTTGATAATCACAAGTATCAAAAACACTATCAGGCCAACCGCATAGTTTCCACCGACCACGAAGTTACCAAAGGACCTGATGACCCTGCCTGCTGCCTCTGGTCCCTCGCTTCCCCTGAGCAGTATGATCCTGGTGGTTGCTATGTTTAAAGAGAGCCTGTAAAGGGTGACAATGAGAAGCAGTGAGGGAAAGACCGAAAAGTCAAGGGGTCTTCTTATGTAGACCGATGTAAGAAGCACCACCACTGAGACGGATATGGAGATTGAAAGCAGTATATCAAGCACAAAGGACGGCATGGGAAGAAGCATGATCCCCAAAACCATTAGCACGCTGATTCCAAGAAGCACATCACTACGCTGTCTTAGTAACTGAAGCCAGTTCATAGCCCGACACCTCTGAGTTTATAGATGTATGCAAGTATCTTTGCCACAGCACGGTACAGGCTCTCAGGTATCTCGCTACCAAGCTCAAGCTTATAAAGTGCCCTTGCAAGGGGTGGCTCCTCCACTATTGGCACATCGTGAAGCTGGGCAATCTCCTTTATCTTCTGTGCAACAAAGCCTGCTCCCTTGGCAACCACAGTTGGGGCACCAGTGCTTCCTCTTTCATACTTAAGTGCCACTGCAATGTGTGTAGGGTTTGTGATAACCACCGTGGCCTTTGGCACCTCCTGCATCATCCTCTTTCTTGCCATCTCTCTCTGGATGCTTCTGATGCGTGCCTTTATCTGCGGGTCACCCTCTGTTTCCTTGAACTCCTCCTTAATCTCTTCCTTACTCATGCGGATTGACCGCTCAAACTGCCACTTTTCGTTAACATAATCCAGAAAGGAGATAACGAAGAAGGCTACAAAGGAGACCTTCAGCGTGTAAATGAGCATGTCTTTCATGGTAAGTGCCATCTGGTTCAGGTCAAGAAAGAACATGTTTATCACAACTGGAAGGACCTTCTTGATTATCAGATACAGGATGAGGCCACCTGCTGAGAACTTGACAAGCCCTTTAACGAACTCCATAAGGGCATTGGGTGAAAAGAGCTTCTTAAGGCCAGCCATGGGGTTTATGTTTTCAACCGAAAGCTTAAAGGGCTTATAGACGAAGCCACCCTGTATCAAGCCGCCTGCCACACCAAGGACGAGTGTAAAAAGTAGCACAGGAACTACAGAGAGCATCCCCTTTGTAAGCAGTGCGTTAAACCTGTGTACAGGGTCTGTGTGAGCAGAAAACTGAAGACCCTGATAAAAGGTCTCCATGATTATCCTCATGCTGTAGTGTCCTAAAAGCATAAAGGACAGCACCGCTCCACCGAAGGCCAGCATCCCGCTGAATTCCCTGCTTCGTGGGATCTGTCCTTCCTCTCTTGCCTTTTGCCTCCTTCGGGGTGTCGCTTTTTCAGTTCTTTCCTGATCCTCTGCCATTATCTTTTGCCTCCTGTTAAAAGTAACAGGTTAAGGTCTGTTTTCATGTCTGAGAAGTATCCGTTTAAAAGCACCATCACCATTGGAATGGTTAGCAGGATTACAAGAAAACCAAGTGCAAGGTAGAGTGGATAGGCCACAAAAAAGATGTTAAACTGTGGAATCAGTTTGTAAAGCACGCCAAGCAGTATGTTTGTAATAAGCACTATGGTGATGGCAGGAGCCGAAAGCTTAACTGCAAGCACGAAGACCTTTGCACCAAGCTCTATTCCTGTCTCTGCCATGCTCTTTATGTTTGCACTTCCCACGGGAACGAAGCTAAAGCTCTTCGTAAGGGCATAGATAAAGTAGTGATGCATGTCAAGGGCAAAGAACAGAAATATGGCAAGTATGCTGTAAAATCTTGATATCTCAGTGGACTGACCAATCTCAGGATTAAAGACATTTGCCATTGACATGCCCGTTACCGTGCTTATTGCCTGTCCTGCTGTGTCAATTGCAAAAAACAGAACCCTCACGGTAAGACCAAGGACAACGGAAAAAAGCGTCTCTCTTATAACGAGCATACCTATCTCGTCCACACCTGCCTTTACATTGACAAGGGGGGTAAGGGCAAGGGACAGGGTGAGTATCATCCCAATCCTGAACTGTGCAGGGAAGCTCTTTGAGCCAAAAAGCGGAAGCACTGCAAACACCACAGAGACCCTGAGTAGCACGAGCAGAAAGCCTATCAACTGGTCATTCCTTATGCCTAACTGCTGAAGCATTCGCTGCACCTCACTTTATGTAAGCCGGTATGTTATTGATAATGTTTCTCGTGAAGTCAAGAAGCACATTGGTTATCCAGGGCATAAAAAACAGAAGACACAGAAACACAGCGATTATCTTAGGCACAAAGGTTATGGTGAACTCCTGTAACTGGGTGATTGCCTGAATAAAGCTTATAAGCACACCCACAAGAAGGCTTACAAGCAAAACTGGTCCAGATGCAAGAAGCATGGTTTTAAATACCTCTGCTGATATCTGTTTTATAAGCTCTACTGTCATTGAAAACTCCTTACCAGTGAACCTATCATAAGGTTCCATCCATCAACCAGCACGAATAGCAGCAGCTTAAAGGGCAGAGAGATAAGCACAGGTGGAAGCATCATCATACCAAGAGAAAGGAGCACGCTTGAGACCACCATGTCTATAATCAAAAAAGGCAGATATATGAGAAAGCCAATCTCAAAGGCAGTGCGAAGCTCACTTATCGCAAAGGCAGGCACCACAACCCTGAGAGGCAGTTCCTGCGGGGTCTTTACCTTTTTAAGCTTTGCCAGGTTTAAAAATAGCTTTATATCCTTTTCCCTTGTTTGCCTTAGCATAAATGCCTTTATGCCCGGCTCAGCCTTTTTAAGTGCCTCGGTGAAGGTAATCTGATTATCCAGATAGGGGGTCAATGCGTTTTGCTGGATGTTGTCAACCACAGGTGACATGATGTAGAGGGTGAGGAAAAGAGAAAGCCCGATAATTACAGGTGTTGGTGGTATCTGCTGCCCCCCTATTGCGTGTCTTAGAAACCCAAGAACCACAACCACCCTCGTAAAGGAGGTAAACATAATGAGTATTGCAGGCACGAAGGTAATGATGCTAAGAAAGATAAAGAGGTTTATCAGTGGACTGTCCACTTCTTTTAAGTCAAAGCCGTAGGCAGCACCTGCAAAAATCAATGTAAAAACAACTGCTAACAGGGCTATCCCTTTTAGGCTCTTCATTTAATCTCACTCCTTAGGGTGTCTTTAAGGACCTTCAGGTGGTTGATATTCCTTTTCAGGCCCTGTAGCTCTGTGGCAAACTCCTCTTCAGGATAGGCCTTGATGAGTTTGAGGTCGTTTGGGGTAACACCAATCAGTATCACCTCTTTTCCTGCCTTAACAACGGCGATTGCCTTTCTGGGCCCGAGGTTAAGAAATCCCAGGGTCTTTATAAACTGACTCTGGCCTGCTCCTATCCTGCTCATAAGAACCCTTGAGCCAATAACTATAAGGGCAAGCACGAATAAAAGAGAAAGCCCTATCTTTAGAAGCTCCATGGTCATTTCAGTTTCTTTACCCTTTCTTCAGGACTTATAATCTCCGTAAGCCTCACGCCAAGCTTTTCGTTTACCACCACAACCTCCCCCTTTGCAATCAGCTTGTTGTTTACCAGTATCTCCATTGGTTCGCCGGCAATCTTGTCAAGCTCAATGACAGAGCCGTGGCCTAACTTCAATAGATCCTGTATGAGTATCCTTGTCCTTCCAAGCTCAACCGTTATCTCAAGGGGAATGTCAAGCAGAAAGTCTATGTCCCTTGAGGTTTTTGTTTCTTCGGCATCGCCCTTTAGCTCTGAAAACTTTGCCTCCTCTGGCTCCTTTGACTCATCGCTATTGTGATGACCATCAGTGGCAACCTGTGTGTTTAATTCCTCAGCCATTTTTTTCACTCCTTTCTGAAATATATGTATTAACTGGTCTTGTTATCTTTACAGCCTGACTTCCTCTGTGAAATCCAGGCAAACAGTAAAACTTCTCTATCCCCTCAACCTTGAGGAGGAATTCATCATTCATTGACTTTCCAAGGGTTATGACATCACCGGTCTGGAGGTTAAGTATGTCACGCACCGTAAGCTCTGCCCTGTCTATCTCCACAGATATCTCCACAGGTGCCCTGAGCAGGTTGTTGATGAGCCTCTGCATCCACTGTTTGTCATCACTGGATGGGTTACTGCCAAGTCCACCTGAGTTTAATTGTTCCTTCAGAGGTTCGATCATTACATTGGGTAGAACGATGTGAAACTTTCCAACAAACTCACCAAACTCTATGTTAAAGGTGCTTTTTATGACCAGGTCAGAGGAGTTAAGGATGTTTACATAGTTTGGATTTGTTTCACTACCAACAAAGGATGGGTTAATCTCCTGTACGGGCTCCCAGGCAGCCCTGTAGTCATTCAGACATATCTCAAGCAGTCTTGCAATCACCCTCTGCTCAAGGGCAGTGAATGGACGGTTTTCGGTTTTTATCTCAGATACGCTGCTGTTACCAAAGAAGAACTCAAGGACAGCAAAGACAAGGGGTGCCTCAAAGACCACCAGGGCCTTTCCAGGAAGGGGTTTTAGTTCGATTATGTTTATGCTTGATGGCACGGGAATAAACTGCATGAACTCTCCGTACTTTACAAACTTCTGACCGTCAGGGGTTATCTTTATAATCTGATTAACAAGGTTTGAGATGGAGACCTTTTGAATCTTCGAAAACCTCTCGTTTATGCTTTCAAGCCCTGGAAGACTTGCCTGAATTATCTGTGCCTGAGATGTAAGGTCAAAGGGCTGTATGTCTTCAGAGTGGGGAGCCTCTTCAGGCTCTGTATCCACCTCTCCTTCCTTTACGCCCTGAAGAAGGGCATCCACCTCGTCCTGTGATAGGATGTCACCCATACCTGTTTCTCCTTTTTATTGCATTACGAATTCTGTGAAATAGACATTCTTAAAGATGTCCTTTCCAACTGCCGCGTTTGCCCTCATCAGGATCTCGTCTTTTAACTGAAACTTTCCCTCTGGTGTGGTGATGGAATCAGCGGTTTTACTGCTTATCAGAGTGATAATGGCATCCCTGATCGGAGGGGTCTTTTCCTTTGCAAGGTCTTCAAAGGACTTGTCAATCAGCTCAAGCTGCATGGTGCACTTGAGAAACCTGCCTCGCTCTGAGAGGTTTACCACAAAGGGGTCAAGGGCAAACAGCACGGGCTGTTCCTCCTTAACCTTTTGCTGCTGTTGCTGCTGGTCTGCTTCTGCTTGCTTGGGCTTTGCAAGGAACTTTGTGTAAGCAAAAAAACCACCTCCACCAACAAGCACCACTGCCACTATGATTATTATCAGGAGCTTTGACTTGCCCTTTTTGGGCTTTGCCTCCTCTGATGACTCCTCTTGCTGCTGGTCTTTTTCCTCATCTGCCATCTTTGTTTACCTCCTTGAAGGTTTTCTGCCCCAAAGCGATGGGCTTACTTGCTCCACCTGATATTCAAAGACCATGCCTGAATTAAAAAGCTTGAAAAATCAATAAATTAGCCGTTCATTGTCAACAGGCTGACACGGTCTGGGCCAGAGACATCTGACACAGATTTGACAGTTGGCTGTAAGAGATTTCTAAAGATTGTAAGAATTTGTCCGATACTGCTATAGGAGCATAATCGTACTGAATGACTTACTTAACAAAACAGGGTATTTTTTTATGGATATTCTAAGAGCCTGATTCAGGGTTTAATTCAATGAAAATGCAGAAAAAAAGGAGGCATTATGAAGGGGTTACAGATTAAGTTTGTGTCTCTATTAGCCCTTTTCGTGATCTTCTTTTTTGGGAATTATCTGACAGTAAAAAGCTCAGCAGGCTCTGCAGGGGCTTACGAGGCTACAGTGGACATTGCATTTGGCTTTTTTGTCCTTTCTTTAGCCTTAGCCATGGTTGCCTATTACTATTTCAGGAGACACATACTTAAGAGGTTTTACTATATCCTTGATAAAGCCGATAAACTGGCTCGCTATGACCTTAGCTCAGAGGTGATATGCACTGGCAGAGATGAACTTTCCTCTCTATGCTCTGCAACAGGAAGGCTCTCAGAGTCGTGGCAGAAGATATTGAGAGAGCTCTTAAGTATTTCTGCATCTCTTTCAGATAGCACGGCAAATGTATGGTCTGAGATGAATAACAACATAAAGGGTGTGAATATTCAGAACAATCAGGCTCAGCAGATAGCCAGTGCAGCAGAGGAGATGAGTAAGACCTCCGTGGATATTGCACAGAACGCCTCAAACGCTGTAAAGATGACCACTGCCGTCACCAGGGTAGCCAATGAATCCATGACCGACATGGACAGCACCATGGATGTTATGAACGAGCTTGCCCTTTCAAGCGGAGAGCTTGGTGAAATGATGGAGAAACTCAATAGCTCCATCACCAGGATAAGCAGTGTGGTTAGTATAATAAATGACATTGCTGACCAGACCAATCTTCTTGCACTGAATGCAGCCATTGAGGCTGCAAGGGCAGGAGAGCACGGAAAGGGCTTTGCGGTGGTTGCCGATGAGGTAAGAAAACTCGCTGAAAAGACCGTAAAGGCCACAGACGAGATAGCTCAAACTATTAAATCCATACAGGAGGAGTCCCTTAAAACCAAAGAGCAGGTTGAGCATTCCATCAGCAAGGTGGGAAGATCAATCGAACTTATCAACAAAACCAAGGCTGCCCTTAACAGGATAGTTGACCATGCAAGGCTTTCTGAGGATGAGGTCACAAAGATTGCTGCAGCAACTGAGCAACAGTCAGCCACTACTGAGGAGATAAGCCAGACACTTGAGGCCTCTGTAAGTGCTTCGAGAGAACTTTTTGAAAACCTGAAGTCAACCATCAGTGAGGCAAACAGGATGTCAGAAAGGCTGATATACCTTTCTGGAGTAATCGACAGGTTTAAACTCCCCGAGGATATGCATATTGAACTTGACAGGGCAAAGGCGGCACACAAAAACTGGGTAATCAGACTTTACAGGATGTACTACAGTGGTGAGCACATAGACCCTTCGGAGCTTACAGACCACACTGCCTGTGCCTTTGGTAAGTGGTATTACGGCTCCGGGGCTGAGGTCCTGGGTGACCTTAAGCAATTCAGAGAGATAGAGTCACCTCACAGAGAGATACACGCACTGGCAAGGGCAGCAGTTGAGGCATTTCAGCAAGGTGACAGACAGAGGTGTCTTGAGCTGATAGAGCAGGTTGACAGGACAAGTAAGACCATAGTAGAGCACATAGATGCCCTTAAAGGCATAGGAAAAGGGGAGGGGGTATCAGAGCAGTCATCCCCTGAGAGACAACGCCTTGCCGAATCCCCTTCGTTTTCATATTTTTTAGCAGATAAATTATAATCTTAATTATGAGTAAAACCCACAGAGGTGGTGCTATCAGAGAGGGGCTAAGGGGGATCTCTGTCCTTGTAGTGGATGAAGATGACGAAAGGCTCGAGTCCTTTATTGATGAAATGGCACCCTATGGTGCCGAGATTTACACGACCAGTGATGTATCAAGACTTGGAGAGATAGTCAGGGAAAAGGATTTTGATTACCTCTTTTTTTCAGCCAGTAGTATCTCTGAGTTAGACATCATAAACAGCATACTAAGAGACACCCCTAAGAGGGCAAGACTGATTTTGCTTGCAGATGTAAAGCTCCTTGAAGAGCTTGACGAAGATGACCTCAGCACGCTTCATGATATATATTTAAAACCAGTAAACCCAATGCGCATAGCCCTTAACATATCTTCATCATACAGGAGTTCTGATGTGAGCACCTCTCTTACACCTGTTGAGAGTTATGTTAAGCAGCTAAAACCCTACATGATATTTCGTTCTCCCCAGATGAAACGCATCATGATGACTCTGCCGCGGATTTCTGCCTCTGAGCAGCCTGTATTAATAACCGGTGAGACTGGAACTGGAAAGGAACTGGCTGCAAGGGCAATACACTTTCTAAGCAAAAGACGGGAGGGAAATTTCGTTGCAGTAAACTGCGGTGCTATTCCTGACACCCTTATAGAGGGTGAACTCTTCGGTCACGAAAAGGGTGCCTTTACAGGTGCCTTAAGGACACATAAGGGAAAGTTTGAGATTGCTAACAGGGGCACCCTGTTTCTTGATGAGATAGGCGATATGCCCCTTTCGCTTCAGGTAAAACTGCTCAGGGTGCTTGAGGAGGGAGAGATATACCGAATCGGTGCGGAAAGGCCTGTTAAGATTGATGTCCGGGTGATTGCTGCAACGAGAAGAGAACTGCATAAGGCGGTACAGGAAGGGCTTTTCAGGGACGACCTTTACTATAGATTGAATGTCCTGAAGGTACACCTTCCACCCTTAAGGGAAAGGACAGAGGATATCCCTTTGCTGGCAATACACTTTTTTCACAGGGCACTGTCTGAGCTTGGGCTTAGCCCTCCACACCCTGAACTTTCTAACGGCTCTATTGACATGCTCGAAAGACTGCCCTGGAGAGGAAACATAAGGGAACTTCGTAACCTTATGACCAGGGTAGCCACCTTTTTTGCTCCCCGAAAAAGACCTGTTCTTCCTGCTGACATCCTTCACCATCTTGACGAATTCTCTATTCAATACCTTATGGAGCATCAGGACATACCCCATCATAAAGAGGGTATCTTTATTCCAATTGGCACTCCCCTTGAAAAGGCTGAAGAGATAATCATTAAAGAGACCCTTAGATTTACCAGGGGCAATAAAAGCAGGGCTGCAAGGATTCTTAACATCGGTATCAGGACGATCAGAAGAAAGCTGAATAAGTACAGTAATAGGCCACAATGACCTACTGCGGTCATCCTGACCTTCCTTGAATAAATAATTAATTAGGCCAAATTGACCTACAAAAGAGAGGGCATTCCAGACAGCTGTTCCTAACCTCTTGAAATTAAAGGAAAAATAAAACTGGCACGGCTATTGCTATTCTATTTAATGAAATCGTCAAAAAGATGAGTCAATTTGATGAAATAAAAATCATTAAAGGAGGTGGTAGTTATGTTAGTCAGGGACATTGAGAGGACCTTAAATCCATGGAGGATGCTCAGAGAGTTTGAAAGAGAGTTTGACAGGCTTCACAGGGAGTTTGATAACCTCTTTTCACAGTTTGGTGAGGTTGCTGAGGTTGAGTATCCAAGGGTTAACCTGCTAAGTGATGCTGATAAGGCCCTGGTGCAGGTAGAGATTCCAGGTGTAGAGCCAGATAAGATTGACATCACTGCCCACGAAGACACCCTCGTGATAAAGGGTAAGAGAGAGCCTGTGGAGCTTAAAGAAGGCCAGAGGTATCATCTAAGGGAGCGTTACGAGGGTGAGTTTTCAAGGACCGTAAAGCTTCCATTCAGGGCTCAGATTGACGGTATCAAGGCAAGATACTCACAGGGTATCCTGACGATTGAGGTTCCCCGTGCTGAGGAGGACAAACCTAAAAAGATAGCCATTGAGAAGGCATAAGAGACTTGGTTATTGGGTTAATTGCGTTCTTTGCGTTTATCGCGTTGATTGGGTTAATCGAGTTCATTGCGTTCTTTGCGTTAATCTCGTTAGTTGCATTAGAGAGTTTGTAGTTTGAGATTTGGAGTTTGGGATTTGTTTAGGATTTAGGATTTAGGATTTAGGATTTAGGATTTAGAAATTAGAATCTGGTTAGTGGTTATTGGGTTAGTTTTGTGTAGGTGAGGTAGTTTACTACACCCTACACGCTACCCCTTACACCCTAAAATAAAGGAGGTGAGCAGTTATGGCTGAAGTGCTAAAACATGAACTTAAGACGGTTGTGCCAGCTATAGACATCATAGAAAGGGATGACCACTATGAGATGTTAGCTGACATACCTGGTGCAAAGGAAGATACAATTGATGTTACTGTAAATCGTGACCTTCTAACTATTACTGCTGAGGCTAATATCGCCAGTCCTGAGGGTATGACCGTGCATTACAACGAGTATGGACCGTGCAGGTATCAGAGAACCTTCAGGATACTCGATGACATTGACAGAGAAAACATAAAGGCTCATTACAAAAACGGGGTGCTGAGCCTTAACATTCCAAAGGCTGAGCAGATGAAGACCAAAAAGATTGCGATTGAGGCGAAGTAGGGTGGGGACTCAAAGGGTCTCCGCCCCTTTGAAACCCCGATAAGGAATAATAATTTGACCATATAGGGGGATTTTGAGGGGGCTTAGCCCCCTCAAAGCCCTTGTGAAGGATTTTGAAAGAGGAAGATTATTTTAAGCCTGTTAAAGTAGGTTAAACTTAAAGAAAGGAGGTGTGATTATGTCCATCAGGGATCTCATTCCTTCAAGGTTTACCAGGAAGGAGGTGCCTGTAAGGAGAGTGGAAGACCCCTTCAGGAGCTTTATCTCCGAGGTTCACGACCTGTTTGACAGGTTTTTCAGTGACCTTGCTGTTGAGCCAACCACGCTTAGGGGTGATTTTGTTCCCAGAGTGGATTTCGTTGAAGAAGACAAGGAGTACCTCCTGAAGGCAGAACTGCCAGGGCTTTCAGAAAAGGACATTGATGTAACCATGGACGAAGATAGCATCACAATAAGGGGAGAGAAAAGGGAAGAAAAAGAGGAAAGCAGAAAGGGTTACTACTATGCTGAAAGAAGCTTTGGTAGCTTCCATAGGGTAATACCTCTTCCCCATGACATAGACAGAGACAAAGTTAAGGCAACCTTTAAAAACGGTCTCCTTACAGTGCACCTTCCAAAATCTAAGGAGACCCTGAAGGATGTAAAAAAGATAACCATCGAGACCTGAGGGGTGTTAAAACTCCCCGTCCTCTTCAAGGTTATAGAAGACGGGGAGTTTTTTTATTCTTCAATGTGAAAGGTGGCAACCTCCTTCATGCCAGGCAGGTACTCACCAACAGGAACGAGTTTTTTATTCTGGTTTACACAGTCAATAATTATGTTCCAGAGCTGGTTTAACTCCTCCTTTTCCCTGTCGTTTTCAGGAATCATCTTAATCAATGTTCCTTCAAGCTCAATCTTCATAAAGACCTCCGTGTTTTTTTATTTATTATACTATAACAACAAGAGGGATTTTTAAATTTGCATATAGAGTATTTTTTAAGGTATAATTTTCAGTTAATCCTTGGTGCTTGGAGGCGTAAAATCAGGGTCATTTATAAGGGAAAAGAAAAGGAAGTAGAAAAAGACAGGGTTCAGGATTTCCTCAAGAGTATAGGTGCAGTTGCCATCAGGGTTGATGGCAGGGCGTGTGACCTGTCAATCCTAAGTGAGCTTCAGCAGGGTGCCACTGTTGAGGCCATACTGCCTGATGAGCCTGAGGGGCTTGAGATATACCGTCACAGTACATCGCACATCATGGCACACGCTGTAAAAGAGCTGTTTCCAGATGCCAAGGTCGCCATAGGTCCAGCCATCGAAGATGGTTTTTACTATGACTTTGATGTCCCGGCGCCATTTACTCAGGAAGACCTTGAGAGGATAGAGCAGAAGATGCAAGAGATAATAAAGGCCAACACCCCATTCAGAAGAAAGACAATGAAAAGAGATGAGGCAGTGGAGTTTTTCCGTAAAAGAGGGGAGCAGTACAAGGTAGAACTCCTTGAGGAGATGGAAGATGACGAGGTCTCGCTCTACGAAGAAGGGGATTTTATAGACCTATGTAGGGGGCCCCACATCCCTTCAACAGGCTACATAAAGGCTTTTAAGTTGCTCAACACAGCAGGTGCCTACTGGCGTGGAGACGAGCGTAACAAGATGCTTCAACGCATATACGGCACCGCCTTTTCTGATAAAAAGAAACTGAAAGAGTATCTTGACTTCCTTGAAGAGGTTAAAAAGCGTGACCACCGAAGGCTTGGAAAGGAGCTTGACCTGTTCAGCATAAACGAAGAGATAGGCCCAGGGCTTATTCTCTGGCACCCAGAGGGCGCACTTATAAGAAAGACCATAGAGGATTTCTGGCGTGATGAACACCTGAAGGCAGATTATCAGCTCCTTTATACACCACACATTGCAAAGCTTAACCTCTGGGAGCGGAGTGGTCACTGGAACTTCTATCGTGAGAATATGTACTCACCCATGGAGATAGAGGGGATAAACTATGAGATAAAACCCATGAACTGCCCATTCCACATTGCTGTTTATAAGAGTGCCCTTCGAAGTTACAGGGATTTCCCGATAAGATACGCTGAGCTTGGCACGGTGTACAGATACGAAAGGTCAGGGGTCCTCCATGGTCTTTTGCGCGTAAGAGGTTTTACACAGGATGACGCACACATTTTCTGTCGTGAAGATCAGATAGAGGACGAGATTTTAAGGGTGCTCGACTTTACCCTCTTTATACTTCAGACCTTTGGATTTTCAGAGTATCAGGTTTATCTTTCAACAAGGCCTGAAAAGTATGTGGGTTCACTGGAGAACTGGGAGCGTTCAACCAATGCCCTGAAACTTGCCCTTGAACATAAGGGCCTTAACTACGAGGTTGACCCTGGTGAGGGTGTCTTTTACGGGCCAAAGATAGACATAAAGGTAAAGGACTCACTTGGTCGTCAGTGGCAGTGTAGCACCATTCAGGTTGACTTTAACAACCCTGAGCGTTTTGATGTAACCTATCGTGGCCCGGATGGCAAGGAGCACAGACCGATAATGATACACCGTGCCCTTATGGGTTCCCTTGAGAGGTTTTTCGGCATACTGATTGAACATTATGCAGGGGCCTTTCCCCTCTGGCTTTCGCCCACTCAGGTTGGTGTTATTACCGTGGCTGAAAGGCATGTTGAGTACGCTGAAAGGGTGCTTAAGAGATTGAAGGACGAGGGGATCAGGGCAAGGGGTTATTTCGACAACGAGAAGGTTAACTACAAGATCAGACAGGCATCTTTAAGAAAGATACCCTATTTGGTTATAATAGGTGACAGGGAAGTTCAGTCTGGAGAGCTCCCTGTAAGAAAGCGCGGGAGGGTACAGAGCGGTCCTTACAGACTTGAGGATTTTATCAAGAGGCTTAAAGAGGAGATCGCCACAAAATCACTTGAACTGAATATTTAGTAAAAAGGGTAGGCAGTAGGGAATGTTGAGTGTTTAGTTTTGAGTGTTGAGTTAATTTCTTAAAAAATATGTAGGAGGTGAGGTTATAGCACAGGATTATCGAGTAAACGAGCGTATCAGGGCAAGACAGGTCAGGCTGGTTGACTCTGACGGAAAGCAGGTAGGGATAGTTTCCCTGAGAGAGGCCCTTGACCTGGCTGACGAAAGAGGGCTCGACCTGGTAGAGGTTGCCCCCAATGCAAACCCACCGGTTTGCAAGATAATGGATTATGGGAAGTTTCGATATCAGCAGAGCAAGAAACATTCACACAGAAAAACGATTGATGTAAAAGAGGTAAAGGTAAGGCCAAATATTGACAAGCATGACCTTGAACTGAAGATAAGGAACATAAAGAGATTCCTCGAACAGGGTAACAAGGCAAAGGTTACCATGTTTTTCAGGGGAAGAGAAATAGTCAGACCTGAGCTTGGAATGCAGGTCTTTGAAAGGATAATCGAAAGCCTGGAAGGTAAGTACAATATAGAGAACAAGCCCAAACTTCAGGGTAAAAGCATGACAATGGTAATTTCGCCTAAGTAGAAAGGAGGACAGGATGCCCAAGCTCAAGACCCACAGAGGAGCAGCAAAGAGGTTTAAGATAACAGGCTCTGGCAAGGTAAAGAGATACAAGGCAAACAAGAGCCATCTCCTTACCGGCAAGCCAGCAAAGCGCACGAGAAGACTCAGACAGGCCGGTCTTGTGGATAAGACAGAGGTGAAAAAGGTCAAGACCCTGTTGCCCTACGGGTAGGGCAAAACTCTAAGCACTAAATTCTAATTTCTAAACTACATTAATTGAAAAGACTTATTTTAAGTTTGAATAATTAGAATTTGGAAATTGTTTAGAGATTAGGGCTTAGAATTTAGAATTTATAAACATATTGGAGGTTATGTATGCCAAGGGCTAAAGGTGGATTCAAGACAAGAAGGAGAAGAAAAAAGGTACTGAAGATGGCAAAGGGCTTTTATGGTGCCCGTAGCCGTTGCTATAAGGTAGCAAAGCAGGCAGTTGAGCATGCACTTCAGTATGCCTACCGTGACAGAAGGGCAAAGAAGCGGGATTTCAGGAGGCTCTGGATCGTTAGAATCAATGCTGCTGCGAGACAGGCAGGTGTAAAGTACAGTGAGTTTATTTACGGTCTTAAAAAGGCTGGCATAGAGCTTGACAGGAAGGTGCTTGCTGACATTGCCTACAACGACCCCAAGACCTTTTCCGAGCTAATTGAAAAGGCAAAGGCTGCCCTTGCTGCATAGTTGATGGAAAAGCTCTCTGAAATCAAAGAGGCATTTAATAGGGAAAAGGGCTCTGTTTCTGACCTGAACGACCTCAGACAGTTCAGGGCAAGGTATATTGGTAAAAGGGGAGCCATAACCGAGCTTTTAAAATCACTTTCTGCACTTCCAAAAGAGGAGCGTCCCCGGGCAGGCAAACAGATAAACGAGCTTAAAAAATTCATCGAGGCTGAACTAAAGGCACTTGAGGCGGATTTAAAGAGCAGGCAGGCAAGGAAGGAATTACAAAAGGACCTTTTAGACATCACTCTGCCAGGGAAGTTTGTTCCACCTGGAAGTTATCATCCCGTAAGTCAGGTTCTTCAGGAGATAATAGATATTTTCGTTACCATGGGCTTTTCAGTTGAGGAGGGGCCTGAGGTAGAGCTTGATTACTACAACTTTGAGGCATTAAACATCCCAAAAGACCACCCTGCCAGAGACATGCAGGATACCTTTTACGTAAAGACCGAAACCCGGGATGACCTGATCGTTAGTGATGTGGTACTTCGCACCCACACCTCACCTGTTCAGATAAGGGGAATGGAGAAGCGAACACCGCCTTTGAGGTTTATTGCTCCGGGCAAGGTCTACCGCTGCGACTCTGATGTCTCCCATACCCCGATGTTTCATCAGGTCGAGGGATTGATGGTTGGTGAGGATGTGACCTTTGCAGACCTTAAGGGTGTGCTTGAGGTCTTTGTGCATCATCTCTTTGGCCCTGACACCCCTGTCAGGTTCAGGCCAAGCTACTTCCCCTTCACTGAGCCATCAGCAGAGGTGGATATAGGCTGCATACTCTGTGGTGGTGAGGGATGCAGGGTCTGTAAGGGCACTGGCTGGCTTGAGGTGCTTGGCTCTGGAATGGTTCATCCAAAGGTTTTTGAAGCCGTGGGGTATGATACAGAAAGATACAGGGGATTTGCCTTTGGTATGGGGGTAGAAAGGCTTGCAATGCTCAAATACGGTATTGACGACATCCGACTGTTTTTTGAAAATGACCTGAGATTCTTAAGGCAGTTCTGAACACCTCAGGAAGGCCCTTTCCATGAAACCCCTCAGGGACCTGCCTTTAAGAGTAAAGTTTTTTATTGGCATCGGTCTGATAGTATTGATATTCTGGATACTCTTTAATGTGCTCATCTATCTTAACCTCAAGGATAACATAATTGAGCAGACCTACCAGAAGACCGACATCCTGTTTGCACACATTCAGGCCACTGTAAACTATGTAAGAAGGGTGCTGAGACCAAGGCTTTTTCATGTCCTGCCAAGGGATAAATTCATCAAGGAGGCCATGAGTGTATCCATACTGAACAAGGGTATCATGTCAGAGTTTAGAAAGAACTTCCCGAGCTTTCAGTACAGAAGGGTCGCCATAAATCCTCTTAATCCTGAAAACAGCCCAACAGAGTTTGAGCTCCGTTTAATCAGAAACTTCAGAGAAAGAAAACTCCTTGAATACCGGGGGGTGATAAAGCGCAGAGGACTTCGATATTATGTTCATGCCCGACCTGTGGTGGTGGAAAAGGAGTGTCTAAACTGCCACGGAAGACCAGAGGATGCCCCACCTGAGATTATAAAGACCTATGGCACCAGAGGTGGGTTTAACAGAAAACTGGGTGAGATAATAGGTGTTGAGTCAATAACCATCCCTCTTGGAGATACCTTTTCACAGATACAGGGGCTTGTGTTTTCCATCTTCATAATGGGGATATTTGGAATGATGTTTCTGTTTCTTGCCCTTAACTATTACATAAACATTCTCGCTGTAAGTCCAATAAAGAGTATGAGCCGGTACTTCAGGTCAGTGGTTGAGGGAAAGGAACCACTTAAGGCACCACTTATTGTAAGGACAAAGGACGAGATAGGCGAGCTTGCCCATTCCTTCAAACAGATGATGGAGTATCTAAGAGACTATCAGGAGCAGTTAAAGAATTCCGAAAGGAAGTACAGGAGGATTTTTGAGGGCTCAAAGGACACCATAATCGTGGCAGGTTGTGATGGAATAATACAGGACATAAACCCCTCAGGCCTTGAGATGCTTAAGTGTAACAACAAGGGCAAACTGCTTAACTCCGTTGCCCTCAATGACCTTTTTACCACCCACGATGAGTATGTGAGATTTATCAAAAAGATGGAATCCCAGGGTTATGTGAAGGAGTACGAGACTAAACTAAGGGCACTGGATGGCTCGGAGATAGACGCACTTATAACCGCAAACTACAGAACCGACGAAGAGGGAAATGTATGTGGCTATGAGGCCATAATAAAGGACATCACTTCCTGGAAGAGGTTTCAGGAGCAGTTAAAAGAGGCAGACAGGCTTGCATCCATAGGTGAGATGGCTGCAGGGCTTGCGCACGAGATCAACAACCCCCTGAGCATAATAATGGGTTACACCGGGATACTGTTAAAAGACCTTGACAGGGATGACCCAAAAAGGGATGACCTTGAGATAATTTATAAAAACACCGAGGCCTGTAAAAAGATAGTTGAAGACCTGCTTAAGTTTTCAAGAAAGACTGAGACAAGACCACAGAGAACAGACCTAAACAGGATTGTTGATGAGGTGGTGGAATTTCTTTCCTACAGGCTTGAGGAAAAGCATGTGAACATTTACAAAGAGCTCGACCAAGGAATGACAGAGATTATGGTTGACGCAGAAAAGATAAAACAGGTACTGGTTAACATGTTAGTCAATGCCTGGCAGGCCGTAAATGAGGGCGGCAGCATATGGATAAGAACCTACATGAACGGAGATATGAACAGGGCAATAATAGAGATAGAGGACAATGGTTGTGGCATAAAACCTGAGCACAAAAGCAGGGTCTTTGAGCCCTTTTTTACAACCAAAGAGCCTGGTGAGGGAACAGGGCTTGGACTTTCGGTTAGTTATGGTATAGTAAAGGAGCACGGTGGAGAGATATTCCTTAATTCAACCCCTGGTGAGGGAACGGTGTTTGTGATAGAATTGCCCACAGAACAGGGAGGAGAGGCATGAGACAAAGGATTCTGGTGGTTGATGACCATAGGGATATGCTCAGGATGTTAAAGAGACTCCTTGAGTCTGAGCTTGAGGTGGAGGTGCTTACTTCTGAGTCTGCAACCAGTGCAGTAGAGATAATGAACAAAGAGCAAGCAGCACTTGCTATCCTTGATGTAAAGATGCCTGGCATGGATGGCATAACACTTCTTAAAGAGCTAAGAGCAATTGACAACAACCTGATAGTGATAATTCTTACCGGTTTTGGCACTGTAGAGATGGCAGTGGAGGCCCTGAAACTGGGGGCCTATGATTTTCTTACCAAACCAGTAAATAACGAAAGGCTCGTCCACACGGTAAAGAGGGCACTTGAGTACCGAAGGGTGCTTGATGAAAAGTCAGCCCTTGAGAAGAGGATCGCACAGGAGACCCTGAAAAGGGAGATTATCGGTGAAAGCAGGGCAATAAAGGAGTTGCTTGAGAAGATTTCAGCCGTTGCAGTGACTGACGAGACCATACTGATAAGGGGTGAGACCGGAACAGGCAAGGAGCTTGCCGCAAGGACCATCCACCGTCTGAGCAACAGGGCTGAGGGGCCATTTATTACCGTGAACTGCCCTGCCATCCCTGAAAGCATACTCGAAAGTGAGCTTTTTGGTTACCGAAAAGGCGCCTTTACATCAGCCACTACTGACAGAAAGGGGCTCTTTGAAGAGGCAGACCGTGGCACCATATTCCTTGATGAAATAGGCGACATACCTCCATCAGTTCAGACGAAGCTACTCAGGGTATTGCAGGAAAAGGAATTTAAACCCCTTGGTGATACCCGCACCGTTAAGGTGGATGTAAGGGTTATTGCATCTACCAATCAGGACCTGGAGGCAAAGATAGAAAGGGGAGAGTTCAGGGAAGACCTTTATTACAGACTCAATGTGATTACACTGAGGATGCCATCATTGAATGAGAGAGCAGAGGATATACCGATGCTTGCAAACCACTTCCTTAAGGAGTATGTGATAGAGTATGGAAAGGACATAAGCGGTTTTGACCCGGATGCCATGGAGTATCTTATGAGCCGAAGCTGGAAGGGCAATGTAAGGGAGTTACAAAATGTGGTTAAAAGGGCGGTAATATTTTCAAAGGGTAATAGGATAGGAAGGGCTGACTTTGAGTCACCAGTCCTTGAGAATCCCTGCTCTGATGATGTTATAGAAAGGCTGCTTAACATAGATTACAGGACGGCAAAGCAGAAGGTGCTTGAGCGCTTCACAAGGGAGTATGTAAGCCATGTCCTTAAAAAGACAGGTGGAAATATAACCCATGCAGCTAAGATGGCAGGCATGGAACGACAGGCCCTTCAGCAGCTAATGAAGCGTTATGGCATTGACCCATCAGAATACAGACCTTCTCCTTAATCCTGATTTACCTGCCCTCCAGGTGCAAAAATAACCTTGCATATCGCAATGAATTTTTTGCATTAAAGTATGTAGTGTAAACCCAATAATAGATAAAATATCTTTAATTAATAAAGCGATAGCCTTCCTTTCCCCTTTGGGTATGACAATTGCATTGACACAGTTCAGGGAAGGGGCTGTTTTACAGCTCAGATCATGGGAAGGGAGGTGTCTATGGCAGAGGAAAAACAGACAGTGCAGCCTCCATCCTCGAGTATGGGATGGAAGGAGCTATGGCTTAAGGAGGACTGGTGGGCAGTCTGGCTTGGACTTGGTATCGTTATCGTGGCCTACATCTTTTTTGCAAGTGGAAGCACCATTAAACCCATTGCCATCAAGCCTGCCAAGTGGCACACCTTTGCACAGTTGTGGTCACATTTCATCGGACACATTGGAGCCTACATCGCTAACTTCATCATCTGGTTAGTCATCTTTTCCATAAGCACCGCCATACTGGGGTTCAAACAGTCTGAGTTCATTCCGTCCTTCATCTTTGTTTACATCTTTTCGGTCATTATCTTCATGATCGGTGCATGGGACAAGGCCCACCACTACAATCTCGAACCACCACTCGTTGCACTTGCTCTTGGTATGATTATATCCAATGTATTCAGGCTACCCAAGTGGATGGATACTGGATTCAGGGTGGAGTATTACATCAAGACAGGTATAGTGCTCCTTGGTGCAACACTTCCATTTACTCTGATAGTCTGGGCAGGTCCTATCGCCTTTGTGCAGGCTACTATAGTTGCAGTAACCACATTTCTGGTTATTTATTTTGTGGGGACAAAGGTGTTCGGTCTTGACAAGAGGCTCAGTTCCTGCCTTGGTGCAGGCGGTGCGGTGTGCGGTGTTTCTGCAGCCATTGCCATAGGTGGTGCGGTTAAGGCAAAGAAGGAGTATCCCTCGATTGCCATTACGATGGTTATTATCTGGGCTATCATTATGATCTTCTTCCTGCCTCTGGTCTCAAGGGCCATGCATCTGCACTCAGGTATCGTGGGTGCATGGGTAGGCACATCAGAGTTTGCCGATGCAGCAGGTTTTGCAGCAGCCCAGGCCTATGGAACCATGGCACAGAACCTGCCGAACATCCCAGGCACAGAGGATGCCGCGGTCTGGGGTTTCACCCTTATGAAGGTCATCGGAAGGGATATCTGGATTGGAATATGGGCCTTCGTGCTTGCCCTTATATCCTGTATGAAGTGGGAAGTAGAGGAGTGTGGGGTTAAGCCAAGCCCTGCTGAGATATGGTGGAGATTTCCAAAGTTTGTGCTTGGATTTTTTGTGGCATCACTTCTCATGACCGCCATCTCAAGTGGCTATACCCTTGAGACCTACAACAAGGTGGTCAAACCAATGCTTGTGGGTCCGATTAAGACCATGAGAACCTGGTCGTTTATATTCTGCTTCTTCAGCATAGGTCTTACCACAAGGTTCAGGGAGCTTACGAAAACAGGTGCAAAACCCTTCTGGACCTTTACGGCAGGTGTTGTGGTTAATGTGATTCTCGGTTTCATCCTCTCGGTGTATATCTTTGGTCATTACTGGTCGAGTCTTGGGAAATAGGGTTCAGGTAACCTGGCGCTAATAACCCTGGGGGTGGCCCGGAGGCCACCCCCATTATAAAGTTGAGTATGAAAGTGAAGGGTACGATGAAGAGGTGCTGCATTAATTGTTTATATTTCAATAATGACCCTGCCTATCTTGAGGAGGTCTTTAAGGGGCTAATAGTGTTGAGCTCTGGTTATGCATCGGTAAAAAGAGACGACGGGATATGCAGTGTCTCCGACAGATATCTTTCTGGTAATAATCTCTGTGATAAATTCCAGTGGAGAAAGGCTTAGTCCTGGTTTAACTAAAAGGCTCCTTTAAATTATTTGGGCTCCTTAAAAGTCTTGGTATGCAGAGGGAGCCAATTTAGTAAAATAAAACCCTTACACGCATATCGAAGACCCCCTTTGAAAAGGCTGGAGGGTTTTCATTCCTGCCTGACTGTTATGATTTTTATCATAGAAAACACCCCTTTTTTCTGATATCCTAAAAACAACAAAAAGGTTAAACAGGAGGTTCGGTTATGGACAGGTTTGTAAAGAACTTTATTATAGCAAGCATTGTGTATCTTGCACTTTCATCGGTTATAGGTGTGCTGATGGCAGTAAATACAGACTTTCAGACACTTAAGTTCATGCATTCCCACTTTATGCTTCTTGGATGGGTCTCTATGATGATTTACGGCGTGGGGTATCACATACTTCCAAGGTTTTCAGGCAGGCTCTTAAAGAGCAAGACCATTGGTGAGCTTCAGTTCTGGCTCTCAAATATAGGGCTTATAATGCTAACGGTATTTTACACCATGAGAATATACAATCCTGAGGCAGGCATTTACACCACATTGATTGCTATCGGTGGTTTTACAGAGGTGCTGAGTATTGTCCTCTTTCTCTACAACATGCTTGCCACCATTGTGCCCAAAGAGGAACAATTTTAAGTGTTCTTTATTCATAGAGTTCTGACAGAGTTTCAGGGTCGGTTATTATTATCCGGCCCTTTTCTTCTTTGACGAGCCCCTTGTTTTTGAACTTTGACATGGTTCTTATGGAGGTCTCAACGGTGGTCCCAACCATGTCAGCAATGTCCTGTTTGGTAAGCCTCATGTCTATCAAGATGCCATCGCTTGTCTCTTTTCCCATCTTTGATGCAAGCTTTGCAAGCAGGGATGCTATGCGGGATTCTACACGCTCGAGGGCTATGTTTTTTAGCATCTCCTGGGAGCCCCTCATCCTTTCTCCAATGTCCATGGCAAGACGCATCATTAACTGAGGAAACCTGTCAAGCAGTTTCATAAGGGATGCCCTTGAAATCCTTACAAGCTCTGTATCTTCCATGGCTATGGCAGAAGCAGGGTAGGGAAATCCCTTCATGACAGCCACTGCTCCGAAGAACTCACCTTCAGAGATAATCTCAAGTATGAGTTCCTTGCCCTCATTGGAGTACTTGATGATCTTAACCCTGCCTGATTTTATCAGATAGAAACTGTCAGGCTGTGAACCTTCATGGAAGATGGTGCTTTTCTTTGGGTATTTTTCCACCTTGATGTACTTGCTTAGCTCTTTTAGCTCCTCGTCGTCAAGGTCACTGAATAGTTCAAATTTGCGAAGCCAGTCAGCCATTGAATATACTCCTTTCCTTTATGGTAAGTTCTGATATAGGATACTAAATGAAACAAAGAACAGGCAATCATCTACTCACCCCTATCCCCTACACCCTATAATCCCCCTACCCTCTGACAAAACATTTAGGTTAAAATATAAAGATGGATTTTAGCAGAATAATAAAGAGGTTTTCAAAGGTAAACATAGCTGTGGTTGGTGACCTTATCCTTGACCATTACATCTGGGGACTGGTTGAAAGGATATCACCTGAGGCACCTGTGCCTGTTGTGGATGTAAAGAGGGAAGACTACAGCCTTGGCGGTGCAGCAAATGTAGCGTCCAATGTGGTAGCCCTTGGTGCCAGGGCAACTGTTGTCGGTGTAAGGGGCGATGACCTTCATGGTGATGTGTTAGAAGGCTTACTTAAGGAGAGAAAGATAGACACAGAGGGCCTGTTTGTCGGGCTCAGGCCAACGACTGTAAAGACCAGGGTGATTGCCCATAACCAGCAGGTTGTGAGGTTTGACAGAGAAGACCGCCGCAGGGTAAGCAAAAAGAGGTTTAAGGAGATAAAGGAGTTTCTTGGTGATAACAAAAACAGATTTGACGCAATCATTGTCTCTGACTATAAAAAGGGGATAGTTACTGATGCCCTTATGCGATTTATTGTAAAGGAGTTCAGAGATAACGGTGGTTTTGTCTCGGTTGACCCAAAGGTGGGACACTTCAACCTTTATAAACGGGTGTCCATAATCACTCCAAACCTGAAAGAGGCATCACAGGGAGCCTCTGTTGAGATTGAGGACGAAGGCACACTGATCAGGGCAGGTAAAAGGCTTATGAAGAAAATGGGGCTTGATTCAGTGCTGATTACCCGTGGTGAACAGGGGATGAGCCTTTTTGAAAAAGACAGGATTACCCACATCCCAACGGTTGCAAAAAGCGTATATGATGTTACAGGAGCTGGTGATACGGTCATTGCCACTTTGACGGTTGCCCATGTTGCTGGTGCCGACCTCAGGGATGCTGCAATACTTTCAAACCATGCAGCCTCTGTGGTTGTAAGCAAACTCGGCACTGCGACGGCTACACCGTCAGAGATAAGGGAATCACTGAAGAAAAACAGCACAGAGATAAGGGAGGTAAGCAGGTAAGATGGAAAAAAAACAGCCAACAGCGGTTGCACTTCTGTCAGGGGGGCTTGACAGCACCCTTGCCATACTGGTGCTCCTTAAACAGAACATCAGGGTAAAGGCAATTACCTTTCTCACACAGTTTGGTTGTGATATAACGGACAGTTCCTCCTGCTCAAAGAACCCCTTTCCTGCTGCCAGGAAGTTTGGCTTTGAGGTTAAGCTCTGTCATCTATCAGACAAGTTCATGGAGATAGTGAAAAACCCGAAGTTTGGACATGGCAAGAACATGAATCCCTGTATAGACTGCCGCATACTGATGCTTAAGGAAGCAAAGGTTTACATGGACCTCATTGGTGCGGACTTCCTCGTGACAGGAGAGGTTTTAGGGCAGCGTCCGATGAGCCAGAGAAGGGAGTGCTTTCCAATGATAGACAGAGAGGCCGGTGTAGAGGGCCTTGTTCTAAGGCCATTAAGTGCCAAACTGATGCCTCCCACCATACCTGAACTGAGGGGGCTTGTTGACCGTGAGAGGCTTTACGACTTTAAGGGAAGAACCCGTAAACCACAGATGGCACTTGCCGAGGAACTTGGGCTCGATGATTACCCCTCCCCTGCAGGGGGATGTTTGCTTACTGAGCCCACTTACTCAACGAGGCTAAGGGATTTACTGAAGCACAATCCTGACCCTGACATCAGGGATATCCACCTTCTCAGAGTGGGCAGGCACTTCAGGCTTTCTCCGACTACCAAATTAGTGGTTGGCAGGAACCGCTCAGAAAACGAAAGGATACTCTCCATGGCCCATAAGGATGACACGCTACTCAGGGTGCCAGGCGTGGGAAGCCCTGTTTCTATGCTAACCGGAGTGGCATCCCAGACTGATATACTGGTTGCCGCTTCTATCACTGCAAGATACTCAGATGCAAAAAACCTTAGCACCGTCAGGGTGCTCATCTATAACATAAAAGAAGACCTCTATAATGTAGAGGTGGAACCGGCTGAAGACAGTGTTTTAGAGGGCTACAGGATTCAGTATGTTGAAAAGAAAAGGAGGAAAAGGAAAAGACAGAGAAGGGCAGTTGAGGTTTAAAAACTGAAGAGTCATTTTCCAAGTGCTTTTTCAAGCCTCTTTACAAACTCTTCAGGCCCTACGAATCCGATAAGTCTGAGACTTTCAATTTCTCTTCCGTCCCTTCCAAGGAAGACCACCGTTGGAACGCCCTTTATTTTGTACTTTCTTTTTATCTTCTGAACAAAGGGGCTGCTGTCGTTTGTAAGATCCACCTTTAAAAAGAGGACCCTGCCGTCATAGCTTACCACTGAAGGGTCGGAAAATGTTATGGTATCAAGCTCCTTACAGGGTATGCACCAGTCAGCAAAAAAGTCTATCACCACTGGCTTTGAGCTTGCCTGAGCATCCCTGACAAGGGTTTCTGTGTACTGTCTCCATTGTATCTCTGCTGTGTGGGTTTGTCTGCCTGAGACAAAGACCCATGTGGCAACCACTATCATGGCTATGGCTATGATGGACTTGATGATGTGAAAACCCCTTGCATTCAGACCAGAGCGGTCAAACAGGATAAGCCATGCACCACTTACAAAAAGTGCCAGAGAGAAAAGGTGGTTGTAGGTTGACTTACTAAGGACTGGGTCAAGAAAGTAAACTGCCATTATTATCAGAATAAAGCCGAAGATCCTTCTTACCCCGAGCATCCATTCGCCAGAGCGGGGCAGTGAAGATATCTTGCTTGAGAAGGTTCCAAGTATCAGATAGGGCAGGCCAAGCCCCATGGCAAGAAAGAAAAACATGATAAATCCTGTAAAGGGGTCACCCTTTGCTGCCACATAGGTAAGAAGCCCCAATACAAAGGGCCCGATACAGGGTGCAGCCACTATTCCCATGGTAACACCCATTACAAAGGAGCCTGCTACTCCAGAGCGTGCCTCACCACCGGTAAGCCTCATAAGAAAGGACGGCACCCTTATCTCGTAAAGCCCGAACATGCTAAGTGACAGTATTACCATTATGGCTGCTATTGCGATGCTTACTGCAGGTGATGTAAGCTGGGTTCCGAGCATGTTTCCCGAAAGAGCGGCTGCTGTGCCAAGGGCAGAATACATTACCGAGATGCCAAGGACATAAAACAGGGCATTGACAAAACCCTTTCCTCTGTGCTCCATTCCACCAAAGTAGGAGATGGTAATGGGAATCAGCGGATAGACACAGGGTGTGAGGTTAAGGGCAAGGCCACCAAGGAATATAAGTAAAAGCGTAAGTAAGAGCCCCTTTTGGGCAATCAGGGCTGATACATCACCCCCTGAAGTAACTGAAAATCCAGTGGATCTTTTGACCGTCTTTTCTCCAGAGGGTTGAGTTTCTGAAAAGATGTCTTTGTTTAGCCGCCTTACTTCAGTGCCTGCTGAAGCAATATTTAGCGTAAAATTCAGCGTCTTTCTGGTTGGAGGGAGACAGACCTGGTCGTTACATGCCTGATATGTGAGAACTGCCGGTATTTTGTAGGCACCAGGTTTTAAGGTTTTATCAGAAAGGGCATGAATTATTATGTTTATCCTGCCACTGAATATTTCTACCCTGCCAACTGACTTGAGGGTCATTACCTCGTGTTCGGGGAAGGTGATGGCTGTTATCTTTATACCTTCCGGTAATTTAAAATCTAATTTTGTGGGAACGGCAAACTCGTTTGAAGGTTTATTGCTGTTAATGTGCCATCCCTTTTTGATGTTTACGCCAAGGGCAATCTGGAATTCACTTCCAGCGATAACCTTATCAGTAGCGTAATAGGGTTTTATCTCGAGGACCTCTTCAGGTGTGATTGAAAGACACAAAGACGGAAAAAAAAGAATGACGATAACGAAAAGTGAAATTAATCTACCTCGCACACTCTTCCTCCGAGCCTTTTATCTTCTCTATAGCGTGGGGTAATACATCTATGATAACATCAAGACCTTCCTTAACAGCCTTGGGACTTCCAGGAAGATTTACGATCAGACACTCTCCCCTTACACCTGCCAGTGCCCTTGAAAGCATTGCCCTTGGGGTTTTCTTAAGCCCCTCAAACCGCATGGCCTCTGCAATGCCAGGTATCTCCCTGTCTATGACTTCACTGGTTACATCAGGTGTGATGTCCCTCGGGGAAAGCCCTGTGCCACCGTTTGTTATTATAAGGTCAACGGTCTCTGAAAGCGTTGTCAGGAGCTCTTTTAACTGAGACCGTTCGTCAGGTATGATCTCGTATCTGACTACCCTGAAGCCTTTACTTTCCAGGATTTCCTTGACTGTCTGACCACTTAGGTCCTGCCGTTCTCCCCTTGAGCCCCTGTCACTGAGAGTAATGATAGCAGCGCTGTACATAGGTCAGTTTTTTATCTCTATTGGGTCGCCCTTTTTTATTTCACCACCCTTTAAGACCTTTACAAATATGCCCTCCTTTGGCATTACACAGTCACCTGCCTGGTGATAGATGGCACACCGGCTGTGACACTTCTTTCCAATCTGACTTACCTCCACCTCAACGGTTTCTCCGATCTTAAGCCTTGTGCCCACAGGTAGGCTGAGAAGGTCAATGCCCTCGGTGGTTATATTTTCTGCAAAGTCGCCAGGGCCTACATCGAGCCCTTTATGCTTCATCTTCTGGATGCTTTCAACTGCAAGGAGGCTTACCTGTCTGTGCCAGCTTGATGAGGCGTGGGCATCACCAGAGATGCCGAAGTTCTCCTGAATAACCACCTTTTCGACGGGTTTCTTTCTGACACCCTTTCGGTCACTTATATTGATTGATACGACCCTTCCGTTCATATAGGATAGTATAACCAAAAGTAAGGTGCTAAATCTACAGCCTGTGTTACATAAAAACAATCCGTTATGGTATTTTATATGAAAACCTCAGACAATGGATGAAAACTCATGAGTAAACAAAGGACCATACTGATCGTAGACGACGAAAAAACCAACCTCAAACTTCTTTCTGCAATGCTTGCGCCCGAGGGATACAGGATAATCACTGCCGAAAGTGGTAAAAAGGCCCTCGAACTCGTTAAAGAAGAAGACCCTGACATCATACTCCTTGACATAATGATGCCAGAGATGGATGGATACGAGGTGTGTAAAAGGTTAAAGTCAGATAAAGAGACGAGGATAATTCCCATAATCATGGTTACTGCTTTAACTGACAAAAAGGACAAGATAAAGGCAGCTGAGTCAGGCGCTGATGAGTTTATATCAAAACCAGTTGACAGAACAGAGCTTCAGGTGAGGGTAAAGTCACTTCTCAGGATTAAACAGTATCATGAAGAACTGATTCAGAGTTTTAAGGAGCTTGAAGCTCAGAACAGAAAGCTTCGTGAGCTTGAGCACATGAAGGAAGAACTTACCAACATGGTGGTTCACGACATTAAAAACTCCCTGTTTGAGATGTCCTTTATCTTGCAGCTTTTTCTCAAGCACAAAAGGATGTTCAACGAAAAGCAGCTTAACTTTCTAAAGATAGGTATCGACAACTGTGATCACATGAAGTCCATGATACAGAACATACTCGACATCTATAAGATGCAGGAGGGGAAGCTTTCGTTGAATAAAGAATTGACCTATATTGACGATATAATAAATCAGACCACCGAGATGTTCGTTCCTTCACTGGAGCTTAACGACCTGCAGATAGGTGTTTTCGTTGACGATGAACTGCCAGTTGTGGAGATTGACAGGATTTTGATTACAAGGGTGCTTTCAAATCTGATATACAATGCAATAAAGCACACCCCAAGGGGTGGAGACATAACGGTCAGGGCCTATCCTGAAGGTGGAGATACCATCAGGGTGGATGTGGAAAACGACGGTGATACCATACCTCCTGAGTTCAGACAGAAGATATTTGACAGGTTTGAGCAGCTTGAGATCAGGGAAAAGGGTATAATATCCGGAAGTTGTGGCCTTGGGCTTACCTTTTGCAAGATGGCAATCGAGGCACATGGTGGCAGGATTTGGGTAGAGGACAGAGAGGATTCTCTGGGAAGTAAGTTCAGCTTTTCCCTGCCAGTTGCAGAAGGGAAAGACTAAAGAATAAACACACGGCAGTTCTGGAGGGCCTTTTTTTAAGGATCTGCTGGTGATTAAAGGGTGTTTCTGAAAGCACAACGACATCTATCGAGAGTTTAATGAAGACATTAAGGGCTATCAGAAATCTGATTTTTACACTGTTTATTGTTTTCCTGACCATTACTTCAGCCCATGCTGCAGTTGAATCTGACAGTGTGGTGTCCTCAGAGTACCTGTTAAAGGCAGCCTTTTTGTACAAATTTATAAACTTCGTTGACTGGCCTGAGGAGTTATTTAAACAAAGTGAGTACTTCAACCTCTGCATCCTTGGCAAAAACCCCTTTGGTGATGCCATATTCGTTTTTGATGAGCGGCAGGTAAGAAACAGGACCCTGAAGATAAAACTCATCCGATCGGTATCGGAAGTCAAAGACTGCAGGATTCTCTACATCAGTCCATCCAGAAAGAAACAGATCGACAGAATAATAAAAAAAGTTAGCACCGCCCCTGTGTTAACAGTTGCTGACCTGAAGGGGTTTGCAAAAAAGGGGGTTATTATCAACCTTATAAGGGTGTCAAACAGGATAAGGTTTGAGATAAACCTTGCCTATGCCCGAAGGGCAGGGCTTAGAATAAGCTCAAAATTACTTAGGCTTGCTGTGAAGGTGTACGATGAAAAGAAGGTATCAGTTCGGAGAGATATTAAAGAATCTTTCAATTAGAGACAAGATCACCCTGATAATAATGGTAACGAGCACTGTAGTGCTTCTTACTGCCACTGTGGCCTTTGTCCTTAATGACCTTTACAAGGTCAAAAGGAACATATCAGAAAACCTAAAAAGCATTGCAAAGATAATTGCCAACAATTGCACGGCTGCGATTGAGTTTAGAGATAGCCAGACCGCAAAGGAGATACTTAGCTCTCTGGAGAACGAACATACCATTGCCTCTGCCACACTTTACAATAACAGGGGCATTAAATTTGCTGAATACCGAAACAGTGATCTTTTAAAAGAGGCAGACCGTGATGAGGATGAAGGGCTGCCTATTAACTGGAAGGGCCTGTGGGATGAGGTAAAGATTGAAGGTGATTACTTTGTTGCCTTTCAGAAGATATACCTTGATGGAAAGATTATAGGTGCCTTAAAGGTCAGATACGATTTAAGTGAGATGAAAAAACGGATAGGGGGCTATCTCTTTATAGCACTTGTGGTATTTTTTGCTTCCATAATAATTGCCTATCTGATTGCCACAAGGATTCAGGGCGTAATATCAACGCCCATAATCAGGACGACCCAGACGATTCGCAGCATAACAGAATCAGGGGATTACTCTTTGAGGGTTAAGACAGGAATAGACAGGGTTGATGAGATAGGAGTGCTCGTCAGGAGTTTCAATGACATGGTCTCCCAGATACAGGCTCGTGACAGGGAGCTTGAAGAGCACAGAGAGCATCTTGAGGAGCTGGTTAAGCAAAGGACGAGGGAGCTTGAGTCTGCATCACAGAGGGCATTACAGATGGCAAGACAGGCAAAGGCTGCCAGCCTTGCAAAGACCACATTTCTTGCAAATATGAGTCACGAACTCAGGACCCCCCTTAATGCAATAATCGGCTTTTCAGAGGTGCTGTTAGATAAACACTACGGTGAGATAAACAGGATACAGGAGGAATACATAAACGACATCCTACACAGTGCAAGGCATCTGCTGTCACTGATTGATGACATCCTTGACCTGTCAAAGATAGAGGTTGGGAAGATGGAACTCCACAAGGATTATGTAAACTTCAGGGAACTGATAGAACGATCCCTTATTATGATAAAGCAGAAGGCTGCAAAACACGGGATAAAGATAACCACAATAATAGAGGAGATACCAGAGGTTGTGATGCTTGATGAGAGAAAGATGAAGCAGGTGCTTTTTAATCTGTTAACCAATGCAGCAAAGTTTACCCCTGATGGTGGAAACATAGACATCCATGTCAGAATTGTGGACTTTCAATGGATAAAGGATAATGTGCCTTCCAGATTTAAAGAGGATGTATTTAAGGTGATTAACAGACCAGAGGAGCAATACATTAAGGTCACCGTAAGAGACACGGGGGTTGGGATAGCACCTGAGGCGATAAAGAAGATATTTGAGCCCTTTCAGCAGGAAGACAGCTCCACCTCTCGCCGTTTCGGTGGAACAGGTCTCGGTCTTGCCCTGAGTGCTGAGATAATAAGACTTCATAAAGGTGCCATATGGGTTGTGAGCGAACCTGACAGAGGCAGTGAGTTTACCTTTGTCGTGCCGGTTGAGGAGATATAAAAGGGGAGGTTATGGTAGAATATGAAAGTCAGGGTTTATTGCGTTAATTGCGTTATTTGCGTTCATTGAGTTTATTGCGTTAATTGCATTAGAGAGTTTGTAGTTTGAGATTTGGAGTTTGGGATTTGTTTAGGATTTAGGATTTAAAAATTAGAAATTGGTATATTGGTGTATTAGTTATTGGTTATTAAGTTGGTAGCGTTTGTTGGGAGTGATGGCGTTAAATGCGTTAGCAGGGATTGGGCGTGGGTGTTTTGTACTCCCTACCCCCTGTCTTTTTACACGCTACCCCCTATAATTTATAGGATTTAAAAAAGAAAGGAGGAAGGCAGAGGGTATCCAGATACCTCTGTGCTGAAACAGAGTATGCCAGAGTACAAGGAATTTTCAAAGGAAGAAGAAGAGCTTTATGACCGTGAGATGAACGAACTGCTAAGACTCGTGAAGGAAGGTGCAACCATACCGGATGCCTGTAAGAGGATAAAGACAGAGAACCCGGAAATGGTGCAGATTCTGAAGGATGACCTGCTGAAGATAATGATTGCCGAGCTTCACTACGGAAAGAACATGCCCTTCAATGAGATATCCAGTTTACTTGATGTTGGAGTGGAGGAGATAATGGAGGCAAACAGGATCATGATTGAAGATGTCATGCACACGGTTAAAGAGACTCACCTGAAGGGCTTTTCAGGAAGTGACCTGACCCATTAATAATCGAAGAGTGCCATTCCGTGGTCATGCCATGGGGTTTTTTTCATTTTGCGACGCTGTCTTTTTTTGACTCATCAATCCTTCTCAGGGTATCAAGCAGAAGCCCCTCGGCAGAGGCTCTGAAGCCAATCTTCTGAATTGCCTGGGGAACCTCCACATCTTCAAGGAGAAAGTGCCCGTTGTTTATCGAGAGGGCGCTAAACAGCGTTTCCTGGACGATCTCCTTTATGGCTGCCCTCGTGTCATCCCAGCTTACGATGCCTTTGTTTACAGCACATATCTCAACTGGAAGGTCATTGTGCTCTGCCTCTGAAATGAGCTCTGAAAGCCCTTTGTGGTTTATCCTGTTTTCCCTTGCCAGGTAGTCAACAAAGGAGAGGCTTTTTTCGTCAGTGCTGAGGATTGAGTACAGTATATCTCCCTCTTTAAAGTAGAGCTCTGCGTTCAGACCGATGGAGATGATGGTAAGTTTACCAGAGAGCTTTACCATGGAGATAAACTGGATTATGTCAGAGACTGAAACCTGTCCTAAGCGGCCTGAAAGGATAACATTTCCTGAAGATATGGTGTCTGTCTCCTTCAGCACCTCGTAGATTGCGGTTTTTATGGAGGGCCTTAGTTCTTCCCTGAAAAGTGTCCTGAGGGTATTTCTTAACTGAGCTATGTCTGTTTTTTCCTCTTTTTTTCTGTCAGTGGATTTAAAGATGAGCTCGTTTATCTTTGACAGTATCTCGGTTGGATGAAAGGGTTTGTTAAGGTAGTGGGAGATGCCGAGTCTTTGCTGAAAGGTCTTTATCACATCCTCTTTCTTTTCAGTAAGGACAACCACGGGGATATCCCGGGTTGCAGGGTCAGAAAGTAGCATTTTGCAGAAGCGGTATCCATTTACCCTTGGCATAATAAAGTCAACGAAGATAATGTCAGGTTTTATCTGTTTAAGTATCTCAAGCCCCTGGTCACCGTCTTCTGCGGTGATAACATCAAAGCCCGCCTCTTTAAGCAATGAGCCTGTCTGTCTTCTTATCTCTGGTGAGTCGTCGATTAATAATATGGTTTTTTTTGACATCTGAAGCCTTTATACCTGTGAGTTCACTCCTGAAATATAAAGACCAGTTCGTCAGGTCTTGAAAGGTTCAGTTGCTCCCTTGCAAGTTTTTCCATGTAGAAGGGGTCTTCCTGTATGCGGTTAATCTCCGCTTTAAGCTGTTTGTTTTCCTCCTCAAGGAGACTTATCTCGTTGGTTAACTCAAGGTGCTTTTCTTTCAGGTTAAGGTACTTAAAGATGCCGTTGTCGTCAAATATGAGGCTCCAGAGGAGATATAGATTTACGGCAATAAGCAGAAGATATATGATTAGAGACTGTTTCCTCTTTTCCTGATAAACCTGTTTTCGAAGGAGGTTTCTTTGTAGCATAAAGTAATTATAGCATATTTCACTTTTCAATCACTTCCATCTTCATCTCAATCCGTTTCAGTGGTATGTCCCGCCAGTCCCTTGGCTGGGAGACGATCCTGTCGACCACATCCATCCCCTCTTCGACCTCTCCAAAGACCGTGTACTTGCCGTCAAGGTGTGGAGCAGGTGCTACGCATATGAAGAACTGAGAGCCTGCACTGTCAGGGTCTGCCCTTCTTGCCATTGACAGGGTGCCACGAAGATGGTGTTTTTTGTTAAACTCTGCCTTAAGGGTATAGCCAGGTCCACCAAGACCATAACTTGCCCTGTTTGGCGTCTTTGTGTTGGGGTCCCCACCCTGAATAACAAATCCAGGGATTATGCGGTGAAATATGGTCCCATCGTAAAATCCTTTTTTGGCAAGGCTGATAAAGTTGTACACATGGTTTGGAGCCACTTCAGGGAAGAACCTGAGCTTTATGTCACCGAATTTCGTATGGATGATTACCTTCGTTCTCTTCATGGCCTCTATCTCCTTCTTGCTGAACTTCCTGTAACGAACCTCTGCCTTCAGTGGTGACGAAAGCAAGGCCACTAAACCCAGGCACAGAAAAATCAGAACAAGGTATCTCTTCAATTTTAACCTCCTCATTTTTAAATTTCTAAATTCCAAGCACTAAATTCTAAACAAATTTCAAATCCCAATTTGCCAAATAATCCATTCCTTAATGTAGTTTAGAATTTAGATATTAGTGCTTCGAATTTTTTTTCCATACTCCTTATTTCATATTCCCTGTCTTTAAATTATAAAATGCCTTGAGGCCAGGAAACTGGGCTGCCTCGTCAAGCTCTTCCTCAATCCTGAGGAGCCTGTTGTACTTTGCAATCCTTTCACTCCTTGCAAGGGAGCC
>WFMM01000096.1 GCA_015484595.1 Nitrospirota bacterium
CTCTTGACCTTTGCATTCTTGATCATCGCCTGCCCCTTCAGTATAGCTCCAAGGAGCAAACCGATTACCACAAGAACTATTGCCAGTTCAACCAGAGTAAAACCCTTCTGATTGTTTCTTAAAAGCTTCATATCTGATCCTCCTCCATAAAAATGTCTATAGAGCTCAAAGGCTCAAGAATAAAATAGCAAATGTTATGCCAGAAAAATATACTGCATTTTAGCAATGTTAAATGGGTATTTATAATAAAATACTTCAAAAAAATGTCATTTGTTGACAAAATATGTCATATTTTTAACACACCAGAATCTCAAAATTGCAACAATTTTCTGAGATTGGTATACTTAGGGAATAGAGGGATTAATGAGTTTACTTATTGATTTACTTCAGAAGATCAAAAAAGGGAGGGCTTCAAGGGAGGTGCCTCCTCTTTTAGAGAGGGTCTATAGAAGGTCTCCTCGGAGGCGATGGGCCTATCTCATTGTGGTGATAGCTTCGGCGCTTTCAGTGGTTGCAGGTTTTATGGTGGTTGGGCTTATTAAAGAAAAGAGGATTGTATATCCCCGGAAGGCTGTTTTGGTTGCAAAGAAGAGCAAGCCCAAAAAACAGATGTCTGAAGTGAAGGCTAAGTCAGAAAAGGCACCACCTATAAGTTTTAGAGCTAAAGATAAGGAAACAAAAAAAGCTATAAAATTGAAAAAGACCACAAAAGCCCAGAGAGTGGCATCATCTACTGCCTTAAAAAATCCTGTGAACACTGCTAAAAAAACAGAGAGGAAAAAGCAATTAGTTTTAAAAGAAAAAAAGCCCTCAAAGCAAAAGAGGAGACCCATTAATTATTCAACCCCTGTTGATTACTATCTCTATCAGGCAATAAAGGCAGAAAGGGAAGGCCACCTCTACGATGCCGTAAGCCTTTATAAAAAGGCCCTTGGGCATCGAAAGGAAAAGGCACGGCTGTTAAACAAGCTTTCCTATCTTTATATAAGGCTAAAGTCTCCTCAGGAAGCCATAAGTTTTGCAAAGAAGGCGCTACGATTACAGCCTGGATATGTGGATGCAACTGTAAATCTATCGGTGGCATTGATGATGAGTGGCAGGTTAGATGAAGCTATTGAGACGCTTAATTCAGAGTTCAAAAAGAACCCCGAAGACAGAAGGATACTCTACAATCTCGCCCTTTTGTACGAGAAAGAGGGCGACCTTGAAAGAGCAAGAGATTTTTACAACAGACTTTATCTTCTTAATGACCTTAGGGGATTGCTGGGGCTTGCACGAGTGCAGGAGAGAAAGGGCAATGCCAAACGGGCCATTCAGTACTACAGAGAGGCTCTCCAGATGAAAGACCTTACCAGTGAACAGAGGGAAAAGATCAGGGGACGACTCTCTCTTCTTTCTCAGGCAGCAGACTGACAAGCTCTGCTGCTATCCAGACCTCCCTGTCACCAAAAAGCCTTATTTTGAACCATCGATTCCCGCTGTTGTCAATAAACTCTCCAACAACTGGAACCCTCTGGCCCTTCAACAGGATACCGACCCTTTGAGCATTAAGGTCCGGGGCCATTCGAATGTTGGCATCCTTCTTAACCACTGCAATGCTCAGGTTTTGTTTGATATTCGTATCAGCATTTACAATTTTGTGGCTGAAAAAATCAGGGATTTTAAAGTACAGCAGAGCCGAGACCGAAATCGCAACTAACAGTACAATCAGGACAGGCACAAAAACTCGTTTTGTCCTGACGGGTGATGGAAGGTCTTCGTTTGAGCCTATGGATTTTTCAGCATTCTCCACATGCCTTTTCGTAACGATGTTGGTTTCGTCTATATAGGCAGCCATTAAAGAGCGCAGAGCGAGGATGTTTATAAGTCGAGGAATGCCGCCAGAGAGCCGGTATATGTGTTTTACTGCGGAGTCGTCAAACCTAAGAAATGTTTTACCTGCCTTAATGAGACGATAGTTCAAATAGTCCCTCGTTTCTTCAAAACCCAGTTGGCCCAGCCGAACCTTGGTAGTGATTCGCTGATTAAGCTGCCTCAGTTCGGGCCTTGTAAGTTTCTTCTCAAGTTCAGGTTGACCAACAAGCACTATCTGAAGGAGTTTTTCCCTGCTCGTTTCAAGGTTGCTCAGAAGTCTTAACTCCTCGAGGGTCTCTACAGGCAGGTTCTGTGCCTCATCAACTATTATAATTACCCTGCGGCCAGATTCAGACTGTTTTATGAGAAAGTCACGGAAAGCCTTTATGAGTTCGTTTTTGGTCTTTGCCTCTATCTTAACCTCAAGGTCTTCAAGCACAGAAAGTAAAAATTCCTCAGGCATTAACCTTGGAGTAAGAATCAATGCAATGGCAGCCCTATCATTCCATTCCTTAATAAAGACATTCAAAAGCGTGGTTTTACCTGTTCCAGGCTCACCGGTAATCAAGCAAAAGCCCTCTGACTGTTTAACAGAGTATTCAAGAGACTTAAGACCGAGGTTGTGATCCTCTGAAGGATAAAAGTATTCAGGGTCAGGCGTGAGCCTGAATGGGTCGTCCTTCAGTCCGTAGTATTCAAGGTAGTCCATAACATTTAACTTCAGGGTGTAACGTATCTTATCCTGTTCCTATCTTTGACACAAGGTCGTAAACAGGCACAAGAAGTCCAAGGATTACAAGCACGAAAAACAGCCCCACCACCCCTATTACAATTGGTTCAAGCATCTTTCCAATCTTCTGGGTAATGTCGTCAAGGATTTCGAGAAAGTGATTGGATAGAAAGGAAAACTGGTTTTCCAGGTCACCTGTCTTTTCACCAACGTGTACCATCCGCACGAGCATTACAGGAAACACAGGATGCTTCCTCAGTGAGTCTGCTATTGAAGAACCTGAAAGCACATCCTCCCTGGTCTGCGTTATGGCATCCTTAAGCACCTCATTTTCAACCACCTCTGAAACAAGCTCGAATATCCTGTCAATGGAAAGGCCAGCCACAAGCAGTATCCTCATCTGCTCAGAAAAAAGCGCCAGTGCCTTGTTGTGAACTATCAACTTCACCACTGGAAGCCTGAGCTTCGCCCTGTCTGCCTGAAGCCTAAACCTCCTGTAACGCTTCATTACCTTATAGAGTACAAAAATCAAACCTATAAATAAAAGCCCCACATACCACCACCTTGTGGTTACATCACTTAACCAGATAATTGTCCTCGTGATGGCAGGAAGGGGGATCTTCATCTCTTTAAAAAGAGCAGACAGTTTTGGAAGCACATATACAAGCCAGAAAAGCATGGCACCAAAGGTGGACAGGATTGCAAATACAGGATATATGAGTGCCCTCTTTATGGCTGAGGCAAGGGTTTCGAGCCTTTGCAGGTGTTCAGCTATGTCTTTGAGGCTCTGGTCAAGCCTGCCGGTTTCCTCGCCAACTGAGACCAGTCTTATAAATATATCTGGGAAGATATCCCTGTGTGCTGCCACTGCATCGGTCAGGGTTGAGCCCATCTGTATTGCCCTTACCATGGCGGTGATGTTTTGCTGGAAGTAACGGTTTTCGGTGGTAGATGCAATGTCCTGAAGTGCATCAAGCAATGGTATCCCTGCACGAAGCATAACGGAGAGGTTGTTTGAAAACTCGATAATGTCCTTTCTTTTTATCTTTCGTGAAAACAGGTAGTTAAGAAACCTGCTAAGCCCCTTCCCGACAGGCTTTATAGAAAGTGGGTGTAGTCCAAGCGAGACAAGGCCCTCTTGAACTCCCCTAACATCTGCTGCCTTAAGCATTCCAGAGACGGTCTTACCCTCCGTATTTACCGCTTTATAGCGAAAGATCCTCATCCTGTGACCCTCAATACCTCTTCAAGTGTTGTTATACCTGTGCGCACCTTTGAAAGACCATCCTCCATGATGGTCTTCATCCCCTTCTTTATTGCTCTGTCTCTGATAACCTGTGTTGGTTCCTTTTTGCTTATCATCTCCTTAATCTCTTCGTCCACTATGAATATCTCACCAATGGCGGTTCTGCCAAGATAGCCTGTATCATTGCAGATCTTACAGCCCCTGCCCCTGTAAAGCTCCTCCGGGAAATCAGTAACATTGAAAAAGCCTAAAAGTTCCTTTTCCTGCTCTGTGATCTGATAGGACTCCTTACACTCAGGACATATCTTTCTTACAAGCCTTTGGGCTATTACTGCCAGAAGGGAGGCAGAGAGCAAAAAGCTGTCAACTCCAAGGTCGAACAAACGTGGTATGGAGGTCACGGCATCGTTTGTGTGAAGGGTGCTAAGCACCAGATGACCTGTAATGGATGCTCGAACCGCTATTATTGCGGTCTCACTGTCTCTTATCTCGCCAAGGAGCATTACATCAGGGTCCTGCCGCATGAAGTTTCTTCCTGCCAAAGCAAAGTCATAACCTGCCTTCAGGTTTACCTCAGACTGCTTTACCAGACTCAAACGGTACTCCACAGGGTCTTCAACGGTAAGGACATTCTTTTCAAGGAGATTGACCTCTCTGAGAGCAGCATAAAGGGTGGTGGTCTTACCACTTCCTGTTGGACCAGTCACAAGGATTATTCCATGGGGTCTGTTAAAGAGTATGCGGAGCTTTTTGGTTTCCTCTGGATCAAAACCAAGAGCCTCAAGTCTTGTAAGCGGACCTGTGCCACTTAGAACTCTGATAACAAGATTTTCTCCATATATCGTTGGAATAGTGGAAACCCTCATATCATATTGCTTGCCAAAAAACTCGTAAGTAAAGGAGCCATCCTGTGGGAGCCTTTGCTCTGCTATGTCCATGCTTGACATTACCTTTATCTTTGATATAACCCCTGCATGTGCACTCTTTGGAAAGCAGAAGTTGTGCTGAAGTATCCCGTCTATACGGTTAAATACATGGACTGTATCTTCAGCAGGGGTGATGTGTATGTCAGTTGTGTTCTTTCTGATAGCATCCATCACTATAAGGTCGGTTAAGGCTGATATGTCTGCTGTGCTTACATTTTGTTTAAGTCGGTTTACCGTTTCTTCTATTCTTTTTTGGATGGGGTTTTCAAGGAAGAAATAGGCCTTTTCTATGGTGTCATAGAATGCCTCTTTGTCAACCATGTAAACGATCGGAGGTCTTCTGATTATCCTTGATACCGTATCCATGGCAATGATGTTTGATGGGTCTATAATGCCAATTACCATCTGACCATCTCTAATCTCAATAGGTATGAACTCACCACGGTCTGCAACATCCTTTGGGATCATCCTTAATGCCTCTTCCTGAACAGGATACTCTCTGAGGTCAATGTACGGAAGACCTGCCTGCTCTGCAAGACACTGACATATCTCCTTTGATGATACGAAACCGAGGTCAACCAGGGTTTCTCCAAGGAATGTGCCTGTTACCTTCTGCTGGGCAATGGCCACACTGATGTGTTTCTCGGTGACCAGCCCCTTTTCTTTTAAAAGCTGGCCGATCTTTTTCTTTTTTACCATGTCTACGATTTGATGAGTCTCGGTTTGAGCATAATTATAAGCTCAAGCCTCTCTTGGTTTTCTTCGTGTTCTTTAAAAAGCCAGCCAATGAGAGGGACCTTTGAAAGTGCAGGAACATTGTTGTCTGAGCTGAGTTTCTTTGTTGAAATTAGTCCACCTATTACTACCATCTCACCATTTTTGACTCTCACAGTGGTACTCATTTCCCTGAGGTCAATCGTGGGCAGGGAGATCTTTATATTGTTCTCACCAACCTGTCCCACCTGACTCTCCTGTATTTTAACAAGATCTGAGACAATGGGAGTAATGGTTATTGATATATTTCCTTTGCTATCAATATAAGGTACCAAACCAATAATGATTCCAGACAGAATATTGCTTGTCTCAACAGAGAATGTCGTTTGTCCTCCGGTGGTTGTCCCTGTTGTGGTGGTTGTTTCAACCCTGGAGATAATTTCTACGCTTCTGCCGACACTTAACAGGGCGGTCTGCCCATTCAGGAGGCTCACTCTTGGATTTGAAAGTACCTTTACATCTCCTTGAGATTGAAGCGCTTTGATAAGGGATGTGAAGTTTGCGCCAGTTATTCCAAATTGGAAAAAGGGCACATTTGAGGGCACCGCAGTTGTAAAGTTTTGTGTTCCAACATCAAACTCACCTACCCCCTTCCAGTCATCAAGAAAACTCCAGTCAATACCGTATTTAAGGGATTTTGAGAGTTTTACCTCCACAACCCTTGCCTCTATCATGACCTGACGGTTAAGTATCATCCTGAGGGTGTTTATGTAGTTTCTTACCTCCCTTAGCTTTGATTTGGTGGCCCGTACAGTAACAGTGCCAGCCAGTCGATTTATGGAAAAGGCCGTAAGGTCGTTCTCTGATTGCTTCCTGAGTATGTTTTCAAGCCCCTCCTCAATGGCATCCCAGAGCTTGTATCCCTTTTTATCAGCCTTGGCTCCAAGAGTCACGTTCCCTTTTATCTTTCCTGATGTGGCATCAGAGGAGGCTCCCAGGATGTCTCCTCCGAGGTCAATTGAATAGTCCTGTATAACAGGTGGAAAGCCAAATTCAAAGGTCTTAGTTTTGTAAGCCGTTACATAGAGAATGTTTCCATCAATACGGTAGAAATAGTCGGTTGATGAAAGAACGATGTCAATCGCCTCACCTGCAGGGATGTTACGGAGGTTTAGGGTTACAGGGGTGTCAGGGTCAACACCCTTTTCCATCACCAGATTCAGGTTAACCGTTTCTGCTATGGAGTGGAGCACATCGCTAAGGGTGGCATTTTTTACAGAAAGGGAGATAATTCTTTCGTTAAGGGGTGAGAGGTTTACATCTGCTGGTTCAGGTTCGGGTATCTCAGGTGGTGGGATTGGAATAGTGATTGCCCTCTGTTTTGTTTGTTTCTGAGCAGGTGGCTTTTTTGTGGCTTTACTTTGTGTGTTTAAAACAGCTTTTTGAGGGGGCTCCTTCTTCTTAATTGTGGCAGCACAGCCATGAACAAGCAAAAGGGCCATCAAAAAGAAGATTATTAACCCCCATTTCCTCCTGTATGACATATTATTCCTCCAGAAAGATGGTTCTTTTTGTCCTGTTTTTTGACAGTACAACCCTGTCTTGCAAAATCTGTTCCACTCTGTAATCCCTGAACAGACCGCCCTCTGTGACCGTTACTCCATCCAATATGGCGTAACTTCTTTTTTTGCCAACGATAATCAGGGTAAGCCTTATGGGTTTTTGACTTTTTGTCACTGCTGGCTTGACCCTTTTAACTTTCTTAGCTGGTCTATTTATTCTGATATACACATATTCAAAGGGGTCTTTAAGCCTTTCCGCAATCATGAATGAATGCAAAGGTGGCAGTTTCTGTATCTCTGTATGATAATCTATCACGCTTTTTTCTGAATCCTCCAGCGGTGCGGTTATGTCAATAGTCTTTCCAGCCAAAAAGGCAAGCACTATGACAAAAAATGGCAGTGCAAGAAGACCATATACTTTCTGTTTCTCATCAATCCTCATTTTTCCCAGCAAAAAGAAATCTTCCTGTTATTTGACATTGGATTGATGCCACTGCAGTATCAGGTGCTGCTCTTATGGTGATTGAATCAAACTGATAAAGGGGCATGCCCTCACTATTAAGGCTATTTATTAACTGAACCGTTCTGTAATAACTTTTGCTTTTAAAATTAATCTCTGTAACTAATTCAGTGGTTTCTTCCTTTTTTGTAAAGCCTGAGGGTTTAACCGTTATCTGTGGATAGAGCCTCTTTAGTGAGTCAATCCTTTCAAGGATTGCTCGTTCAGCAGCCATGTCACCATCCGTGAAACTGGCTAACTGACTTATGTTTTTTCTGTAAAGGTTAATGTCCTCTCTTATAATCCCCTTTTTGATTATGACCTTCTGAAGACTGCCCTTCAGTGCTGAGAGGTTTTTATTGTAAGTGCCTGTAAGAAGGTATGAAAAAAGCATGACTCCTGCAGCAATACCGGTCAAGAGATATAAAAGAATTCCACTTTTTATGTAAATAAGTCTCACCATTTTTCAGTACCAACCCTTAACAATGAAGTCTCTTCTTTCAAGATTATAGCTGGTTCTTATGTCTTTTATGCCCTTTACTGAACGGATGCCTGATACAAACTCATTAACCATTGACTGAAACTCAGCCATGGAGCTGGTTTTTACCAGACCTTCTATAATGAAGCTTATCTTTTTATCGTGAACTGAGGAGTTAATCTTTATTGATTTTATCTTTATCCTTTCACTTAAGGCCTTGGGCAGGGCAATCAGCAAATTAAGGGGAGACGGGGATTCCCGATAGGCAATAAGATACTTAAGAGGCACCCTGTAGGTGTTGTATTCAGCCCTTACGGTATTTAACTCACTTATCAGCTCCGGAAGGCCAGTTAACTGACTTCTTATCATCTTTATCTGTCTCTGGTTGTCTCTGATATTTATGACATTATTGACCGTGAGTCCCGCTAACAGCAGAGCTGAAAGGGCAAATACAATGGAGGCAGCCTTAAGGTATGTCTGGAGATAACCCTCAAGTCTGTACTCTGATGGTAGCAGATCCGGGGCCTTTTTTTTCCTTAGCAGAGAAAGTGGTAAAATAATATCAGAGCGGCTTAGTGCTAAAGAACTACCTCTTAGCTCAAAGTCTTCTGGCATGGCCATGTTCGCCACTGGAATCACTGGATCAACAGCGAGATTCTGGCTGAACTCCGGATCACCGATAAACATAGCTACAGCTGCTTCAGCGCCAAGCTTTTGTTTACAGTAATTTACTGTCATGTTTATGTTTTGAAAATCAATGTCATCTATTGTCTCAGATATTGCACTGAATGAGCGGTAGAAGTAGAGCCTTCCCCTTTCCACGAGAAACATTATTCGCTCGGTGCGTTTTGAATAGATGTAAAGCACTGGATAATCGGTATAGGGCACGATATTTAGGAGACTAAGGAAATCAGGAAGAAGACACTTTACCCTTTTGTTGTGCCGTTTAAAGATCGATAGATACTCCTTGACCTGCCGTTGGGGTACTGAAACAGCGAATATCTCCTTTTTTGTATGCCCCTCGATTACAGTCTTTCCAAGATCAAAATAGGTAAATACAAAGCCCTCTGGATAGTTTACTGTTCTTGAAAGTTCAAGCTCAAGCAGTTTCCTGAGTTTTGATCTGCCTGTGGGCGGAAGATATAGGGTGTTCTGAAGGTAATCAGAAAAGCTTGCACATACATAGAAGCCTTTGGTTTTTTCAGAATCAAGAAACCGGTCTAATTCAGAGTAATCAAGCGTAAGGATGTCTTCAATGACATAGCCCCTCCCCCTTTTTCTGGCATAAAGCACCCTTGCCCTGTCCTGTTCTAAGCTTATGGTTACCCTTTTGGTCAAGTATTATCCGTTCATTCGGATATTAATCTACCCCGGCAAATACCGGTTGGATTCTATACCAGTTGTTATTTTAATCTAAAACATCATATCATTTTTTATCTTATCTGTCAAGGTGTTAGATGGATTTGTTTAACAAAATACTTTAAATCGCACTTATTAATAAACAAAAAACATTTGACTAATAATCTATTTAGTGATATATTTATAGTGATATATTTATACTGAAATTACTTCTATGGGGGGTTAAAGATGAGAGGGTTAAAGGTATCAGCAGTTGCAGGATTAGTCTTATTTTTAGTGCTACTTTATGCGTTAGTCAATGCCGAGACCTTTGGTGTGAAAAAAAGGATGCCCAGGCCAGACGAGTATGGAAATGTGGTGATTGACAACTACTCAACAAAGAAGCATATTGCTCCTGTTGTATTTAATCACTGGCTACACCGTGCAAAATACACCTGTAGGCTCTGTCATGTAGATATTGGGTTTGCAATGAAGGCAGGAGGAACAGGGATAACCGAGCTTGACAACAAAAGTGGTCTTTACTGTGGGGCCTGCCACAATGGTAAAGAGGCCTTTGGTGCTGAGGAAAGACACATAACAGGTAAGACGATAAAGAACTGTGACAGATGTCATTCCTATGGCAAAAAGGTAAAGTTTAAATACAATTTTTATAAGTTTACAAAGGGGTTCCCAAGGGCAAGGTTTGGTAACAGGGTTGACTGGCTTAAAGCAGAAGAAATGGGTCTTATAAAGCTCAAGGATTATCTTGAAGAGGTTAGTATAAAAAGGAGGGCCCTTAAGATACCCAAGGACATGGAGTTGAAGGCAAAGGAAATCGACATGCCTGACATAATCTTTTCTCACAGAAAGCATGCTGTGTGGAACGGATGTGAATTATGTCATCCCGATATCTTTGGAGTGAAAAAGGGCTCTACTAAATTTTCCATGCAGGATATCTTTAATGGTAAGTACTGTGGTGCCTGCCATGGTAAGGTATCCTTCCCTACCTATGACTGTCAACTATGTCATTCAAAAGAGGTCTATTAGGATGCGAAAGGCACTGTTTCTGGCCATATCTTTATTGCTATCAGGGTTGTTTGCTTCAAAGGTGTACACACAATACTGGAACATGCCCAAGCTGCCACCGCCTGAGCTATACGGTAACTTACTCATAGACAGGCTTTCAACAAAGAAGGGAGTAAAACCAGTTACCTTTTCACATTGGATTCACAGGGTAAAGTACACCTGCAGAGTATGCCACTTTGAACTCGACTTTGCGATGAAAGCAGGCCAGACAGAGATAACCGAGGAGGACAACAAAAACGGCCTTTTCTGCGGTGCCTGCCATGATGGTAAGATAGCCTTTGGTCATACAAAGAAAAACTGCAAAAAGTGTCACAATGGGCGCATAGATTACGGAAAGGAAAAGTTTCCAAAACTCAGGGCAAAGCTTCCCCCGGCTGAGTTTGGTAACAGGATTGACTGGGTAGAGGCCGTAAGAAAGGGGCTTATAAAGCCTAAACAGACCATCTACGATGAGGAATACAGACCAATTCCCTTTAAAAAACAGCTAAAGTTAGAGGCTGAGTGGGCGCTCGTTCCACCAGCCTACTTCTCCCACGAGGCTCATTCTTACTGGCTTGACTGTGCAAACTGTCATCCTGACATCTTCAATATAAAGAAGAAAACCACCAAACACTTCTCCATGTTAAACAATCTAAAGGGAAAGTTCTGTGGAGCCTGTCACCTTAAGGTCGCCTTTCCAATGAACGATTGCAAGGGTTGCCATCCTGATATAAGAAGTAGCTACTGAGTTTGAAAGATGATCTCTCTTCTGTCAAAGGAAACTATAACACCCCTTACTGGTTTGTTTTTGTAAATCTCCCTTGCCACTGAGACATACCTTGTTATCTGGGAGAGGTAGCTTTCTGTTTTTTTCTCATCCATCTCAGAGCCGGTCTTGAAGTCAACTATGGTTATTGAATCAGCATCTACAATCATCCTGTCCACCCTGAGGAGATTACCACGTCTGTCAACCATTTCCTGCTCTGTAAGGACTTCCCTTTGTGGGCGTTTTTCAAAAAAGGGTCTTATGGAGGGTGTGTTTATAAATTCAGTAACTTCTCTAAGGGTGTCATCCATGGTCGTGTCAACCATAAACTTTCTGATATACCCGTTAATCCTGTTTTTTAATTCCAGGGTCTTAAGGTCTTCAGGGTATTTCACCGATGAAAGAACGGCATGTAAAAACTCTCCCCTTTTTCGGGCTGACAGGTCTATGTCTCTTTCTTCAGTGTGGTAGACCTCAGGGCTTGAGTGAGGATGAAAGAGCCTCTTTACTGTCTCCTCTGAAGCCTTAGATGTGATGGAGGGCCTTTCTTCACTGCTTTTGTAAGGGCAGGGAAGTATGTCAAAGGGATAACCCCTTTTCCCTTCCTTTTTTACACAGAGGATGTAAAGCTCCCTTTTGGCCCTTGTAAGGCTAACATAAAGTGCGTTGAGCTCATCTGACTGTCTTCTGTAAAACTCTTCCTCATAAAGGGGCTGATAGAAGGGATTAAGAGAGAGCAGATTTTTATTTACCTTAAGAATCCTTACACCCTCTTTTTGCTCCTCAATTATGTAGGGAAACCCCTTTGGTTTCCACCGTTCGTAAAGGACGAGTATAACTGCTTCAAAGCCAAGCCCCTTTGACTTGTGCACGGTCATCACCTTTACTGCATCAGTGCCTTCCGGAACGGTTATGTTCCATATCTCACGGTCAGAGGATGAATTGAATTCAGACAGAAAACCCTGTATGTCGCTTCCCTTTCCTTTTTCAAACTCCTTTACCACCTCAAGCAGCCTGACGATGGTGGCCTCCTCTTCTGGAAAGTTCTTAATTACATCAAACCCCCGTAATGCCTCGATTATTAGGTCGTAAAGGGGCATGTAACCTGTAAGTTTAAAGAGTCTTTCAAAAAGGCTCTTCCACACCTCTTTGTATGCTTCCCTGAAGAGGAGATATCGGTTACTTTCTCCTCTGGTTTCAAAGAGGAACCTTCGGATGTTGACATCCTCAAACTGTCCTGACTTTAAAGCCCTCTTGAAGACCTCACCAAGCAAGAACTCGGAGAAGGCAAAATCATTCGTAGGGGAGTCAAGGAACTGAAGGAGTGAGATAATTTCTGAGGTGATCTTTCTTCTTCGGATGTCGAGACTGCTGTATGAGAGAAAGGGGATGCCAGCCTCACTGAGCCAGGAGCTTATCTTTACAACATCGTAGTTTTCCATGGTAAGCACTGCTATGTCTCTGTTTCGGTATCCTCTGTTTTTCAGGTCTTCTATCCTTTTAAGAAGTGCCTGTCTTTCTGGCTCTGACTGGTCATCTTCTTCAATCTCCACCACCTCTACATAGCCCTTTTCGGTCTTTGCAGGGCTTTGCAGGTAATCGCAGAGACCGCTCAGGCAGGCAGCTACATGATACCCTGTTGCAGGCAGCCTGTTCTTAAAAACCTCCTCAACATACTCCAGTATCTCAGCACTGCTTCTGTGATTTTCATTCAGTGTAATGACCCTGTGGGTTGCAGAGGGAAAGGGATTTTTCTGCTCTACAGATTTCATAATCCTGTAGTCAGCGTTTCTGAAGCCGTAAATTGCCTGCTTTGTATCACCCACCACAAAGAGGCTTCCACCCTCAGAGAGGCTGTTTTCAATAAGGGGAGAGAGGTTCTGCCACTGAAGGGGGGAGGTGTCCTGAAACTCGTCTATAAGAAAATGGCTTACCCTTTCACCATAGCGCATAAAGACATCTGGAACAATCTCATCCCTGAGGTAACGGCTCAGCATAAAGGAGATGTCCTCTATAAGCATCTTTCCAAGCAGTCGTTTTGTTTCATCAAGGGTCATTATAAAACTCTGGTAGGTTTCAAGATAGGGGCTGTAATAGGTCTGCATGTAATGGAGTGCGTACTGACCGACTGCCTCTTTAACCCTCTCCCAGAGTTCATTAAGCCTGTCAAACGAAGCAGTGGGTTTTCTGGGTTTTTTCACAGTGAGTCTTCCGTAGCTAAGGTTAAGAAGGTCGGGGTAGCGTTTTTCATCCAAAGCACTCTTTATCCTTTGAAGGTTGCTGTTTCTGTACTCCTCAAACCCCTCGGTTCTGATTATCTTAAACATCTCTTCAAGAGTGTTTTTGCAGGACTCCATAAGTGCGTCTATCTCGGTATCACGGTACTGTATAAGGTAATTACCACTCTGGGATGTTATCTTACCGTGTAGCTCAATAAACTCTTTGACGAGCCTCTCTGCAGGATTCCAGAGGTAGGCAGAGCTGTCACGCTGGTTTTTCAGGATCCTGTCGATGGTATCCTCAAGCAGCCTTCTTTTATGCTCGTCTTCAAGGAGGTCTCTTATAAAGAGGTCAAAGCTGTAACGAAACAGTTCCTCCCTGTCTAACTCTATGTCGAAGTCCGGGGGCACTCCAAGCTCTACAGAGGACGCCTTAAAGAGCGTGGCAAGAAAGCTATCTATGGTCATTACCTGAAGCTCTGAGTAGTTTTCAAGTAGCTCCTGTAGCATCTGCTCTGCCTTTTTCTTGAGTTTTTCTCTGTCAGGGACAGAAATCACCTCAGAGAGTATCTCAGCCTCTCTGGAGGAGGGATTAAGGACTGCTACCTTGAGCCACTGAAAGATGCGCTCCTTCATCTCCCTTGCTGCGTTGTTTGAAAAGGTAAGGGCTATGATGTTTACTGGTCGGTTGTTTCTTATACGGTCTGAAAGGAGTAACTGAACAAACCTCAATGTAAGCGCCCAGGTCTTGCCAGAGCCTGCTGATGCCCTGACGACTCTGACCTCTGGCAATCTGATATCCATGTCTCTTTCCAGGATGCCCATAAGGATATAATAACTTAAAGACAGGGGGTAGGGGGGAGTTTTTAGTTTTGAGTGCATAATGTTGAGTAATGGGTTTTTACTAAACACTCAAAATTCAATACTCACCACTAACTACACACCCACCCCTAATCAACGCTACCAATACAATTAACCCGATAACTACTAACCAAATCCTAATTTCTAAATCCTAAATTCTAAACAAATTCCAAACTCTAAATTCCAAATTACAAACTCGCTAACGCAATTAACTCAATAAACGCAACAAACGCAATCAACGCTATCAACGCTATGAACGCAATGAACACAATTAACGCAATTAACTCGACTAACGCTATCAACGCAAAAAACGCAAAGAACGCAATTAACGCAAATAACGCAATAAACGCAATCAACGCAAGGAACGCGATAAACGCAAATAACGCTAAAAGTACTGCAGGACCATTGCCATGGTTGAGACCAGAATAATGGCCCTTGTATAACCGATGTAGATCTGCAGTTTCCTTCTCATAATCTTTGCACCAAGACAGGTGTAATACCAGAGATAGGAGGCACTGAAAAGAAAGACCAGTGCTGGAAGGGCTATCTTCAGGCTACCCTTTGCAGAAAAAAGCTGAAGAAGGATGGATTGTTTGTTCTGAACGATTATAAGGCTGATACTTAAAAGAAACAGCACTATGCCTCTTAGCATTGCCCTGATTATGTACCTGATGTATCTTTTGTACTCATCTTCACTCATAGAGCATGTCCTTTCAGAAACTGATTTCTACTCCTTAATTACATTATCGTCCAAAACACAGAAAAACTCAAATGAAAAGAAGCTATCTTTACCCTTCTTGCATTCTCTTTAATATACCTATTACCATAGATATAGGGCTTTTTCTTTAGCCTTCTGAGTTTTCAACAACATTAAAAAGGAGCCAAACATGAGAAAGGAACTTCAGACAGTCTGTGACAGTTGTGGAAAGGAGATAAAGGTAGTAAGGGATGCCCCCCAGGGTAATAGGGTTTACATGGTTCACGGGCTATTTTGCATCAATCTGCCTGGGTTTTTCTGCAGCAAGGAGTGCTTTAACAGGACCATTGACGAGGCAAAGCACTTAGAGTACATAGACAGAGACGACGAGGGAAAGACCTTCATTGATGTGGATGTGATGATAGATGAAACGATTATACTGGATAAGATGTACGACATCGTTTATGAGGTTGACAACCCCCTGTTTCCGACCCTGGTTCTTCAAAGGCTTTTGAGTGTGGACCCAGAAAATGAAAAGTTCCTCTACGGGCTTTCTTCCCTGTATGTAGGGCTTCTTTCAGCAAAGAACACACCTTCGGAATGGAAGCCTAAGTTGACAGAGCGGCTTAACGAGTGTGAAGAGGACCTTAAAAGACTAAGCACTGTGGGCTATCAGAGGCTTCAGCGACTGAGAGAGCACTTCAATGTATAAAGAGGCAGAGTTTGATGTAGTAGTAATCGGCGGTGGTCACGCAGGATGCGAGGCTGCCCTTTCAGCAGCACGCCTTGGGATGAAGACCTGTCTTTTCACACTTAACCTTGACACCATCGGACAGATGTCCTGTAACCCTGCAATCGGCGGTCTTGCAAAGGGACATCTGGTAAGGGAGATTGACGCCCTTGGTGGCGAGATGGCAAAGGTGGCTGATTCAGCAGGGATACAGTTTCGCATTCTGAACCGAAGTAAAGGGCCTGCTGTATGGTCTTTAAGGGCTCAGGCTGACAGGGTGCTTTACAGACTTAACATGCGTAAGGTGCTTGAGGAGCAGGAAAGGCTGACGATAAAACAGGCCACAGTGGAAAGCATCGTTGTAAAGGACGGCAAGGTAAGAGGTGTGCTAACATCGCTTGGTGCCTTTTATGAGGCACCTGCCGTAATAGTTACCACAGGAACATTCCTTAAGGGCCTGATTCACATCGGGCTTGAAAACTTCCAGGCTGGCCGCGCAGGTGAGTTTCCATCCATTGGGCTTTCTGACTCTCTCAGGTCCCTTGGCCTAAAAATGGGCAGACTGAAAACAGGCACTCCACCCCGAATAGACGCAAGAACGATCGATTTTTCAAAAACCACAGAGCAGTGGGGAGATGACCCACCTCAGCCCTTTTCATACTCCACCACTGAGATAACCAACCCACAGCTACCCTGTTACATAACATACACAAACGAAAAAACCCACGAGATAATAAGAGGCAGTCTTGACCGTTCACCCCTTTACAGCGGAAAGATAAAGGGCATCGGGCCAAGGTACTGCCCTTCCATAGAAGACAAGGTCGTAAGGTTTGCTGACAGACCAAGACACCAGGTATTTCTTGAGCCCGAGGGCCTGAAAACCACCGAGTACTACGCAAATGGCATATCCACGAGTCTTCCCTACGATGTTCAGATTAAGCTGGTAAGAAGTATCAGAGGGCTTGAGGATGCTGAGATTATGCGTCCTGGCTACGCAATTGAGTACGACTTTGTATATCCCACAGAGCTAAAACACTCGCTGGAGACAAAAAAGATAGAGGGGCTTTTCCTTGCAGGACAGATAAACGGCACATCAGGTTACGAGGAGGCTGCTGCACAGGGATTAATGGCAGGAATAAATGCTGCCCTTAAACTTAAAGGCATGGAGCCACTAATTTTAAGACGACACGAAGCATACATAGGGGTTTTGATAGACGACCTCGTCACAAAGGGCACGACAGAGCCATACAGGATGTTTACATCAAGGGCTGAATACAGACTCCTTCTCAGGCACGACAATGCAGACATGAGGCTTACTGAAAAGGGCTACAGGATAGGGCTCGTTACCGAAGAGCAATACGAGCGGTTTATAAAGAAAAAGGAGACCCTTCAGAGGGAACTTAAAAGGCTTAAGCACACAAGGGTAAAACCCGAGGATGTAAATAAGCTGCTTGAGGAGCTTCAAACAACTCCTGTTAAAGAGCCACAGAGCCTTGAGCAGTTGTTAAGAAGGCCTGAGGTAAGGTATCATCATATACTTGGTATTTCAGGGCCTGGATACCCTGTGGACAGCGAGATTGCACAACTGGTAGAGACAGAGGTAAAATACAGTGGATACATTAAGAGACAGATTGAACTCATAAACCGAATGCAGAAGCTGGAGGGAAGAAAGATACCGGGGGACTTTGACTACGAACATATAGCTGGCCTTTCTCGTGAGGTTATTAGTAAACTAAAAGAGATAAGGCCAGAGAGCCTTGGGCAGGCAAGCAGGATACCTGGTGTTACACCTGCAGCCATCACACTGCTTATGGTTGCCCTTGAGAAGAGAAGACGAGCAGGAAAGACAAAAAAAGAAGGGACAGTAAATGCCTAAGAAGAATCAACTGGCAGACCTCAGGAGGCTCATCTCCTTAAATCCAAAGGACATGAGACGGCAGGCACCCTATTATATCTACGAAAAACCCGAGGTGGTTCTGAAACTGCTTTTTGGTTTAATCCATTCCGAACGGTTAAACCATATTAAGAAGGAAAATATCCTCACCCTTATGAAGTTCATACTGGAGAAGCACTTTCAGCCACCCCTTCCGCAGTGGTTGATTGACGAGCTAAACAGGATGATAAAAACAGAGAAGCTCTCAGGAATAGACAAGGCAGTAATTCTTTCTGCCTTTGAGCCTGAAGAGCTGATTGAGAGACTGGATGGGTTTGATGAATTCATAGAGGAGTTTACCGAATACAGGGAAAGCTTTGAGGACTTTATACTTGAGCAACTGCTCTCAAACAGGTCAAGGCTATACGACATATACAAGGTGATAGTTGAAAAAAGCAGCCCCGATGTCCTGATTGGAATGATTGACGACCTCCTTGGAGCTGAAGATGAGGAGATGCTTTCCTTTTTCGAAATCCTCACCTATCATGAAGACATTGATGTAGCCCATGCAGCCCTTAAGGCCATAGAGCTTGCTTCAACGCAGGAATCGGTTGAAAAGCTCTACAGCGTTTCTCGCCTTAACACAAGACTTGGAGAGCTTGCGGAGGAGGCCTACATATCTCTTATTCAGGAACTACCAGAGCCTGTAAGTCTTGACAGTTCTGAACTGTATAACGATAAAACAGAGACCAAGGTAACCCTCATTGATGGAAACGGTGCAATGAGTGCGTACATCGGAAAAAGGTTTGCAAGGAATTCGTACACCTTTGCGTCCCTTTTATTGAAACACTCCGAGGGAATAAAGGATATCATCATTCTTACCAATCTAACAAGGGAGTCCTTTGAGGAGATAAAAAAGGAGTATCTCTCATCTTTAAAGTACTACAGCGTGCCACAGCCCTTCCTGATAAGACTTGTAAACCACTTTCTGAAACAGGGCTATAAAAAGGGGAAAGAGGTAAACCGGGACTTTATTATTCTTAAAAACATGATGAAGTGGAAAGGGGTTGAGCCACAGGAGTACTACTTCAGCCCCCGCAGTTACGAACCAATTGATTATCCGCCAAGGGAGCTAAGAAAATTCCCCTTTGAAAGCTGGTGGCTTTACAGTGACGACATCTTCCTTCTTTTAAAACCATACAGGGGTAAGGAGGTCTATGAGCTTCCTGAAGACATCTTTCTTGAGGTCTCTGAGATATACCTTGAGTATGCAAGGAACGAGATTGTCCCCTATGCAGAACTCTGCATAGATATAGTTGAAAACTCAGGCTACAAAAACCATACACGGCTTACAAGGATGCTTTACACCATCCGTGACGAGATACTTAACACCGAGTATGTGCCTTCTGATTCAGAATTTATAAACTACCAGACCTTCCGCACCATTTACTACACCCTTGAAAACCTTTCCATGGGATTTGAATCTACCAGAAGTTAACCATTCATGACATCGCTGTTTCTTGAGATACTAAAAAGAGATGCTGAGTCACTGGGTATTACGCTAAAGGAGGAGACCCTTTCAAGATTTCAGGCCTACTACGACGAACTCAAAAGGTGGTCAAAGGCATATAACCTGACATCCCTTAAAAAGGAAAAGGACATAGCAGAGAGATTGTTCGTTGACTCCCTTGGATATCACCTCTTAAGTAAGGATTTTGCTCTTTCAGGTATCCTTGATGTTGGCTCAGGTGCCGGCTTCCCAGGCTGCGTTCTTTCAGTGCTAAGGCCAGAGGCACGGGTCGTTCTGTTAGAGCCTTCAAAGAAAAAGGCTGCCTTTTTAAGGGCAGTGATAAGGAAGCTTTCTCTTCACAACACAGAGGTCTTTGATACAACGGTAGAGGAGTTTGTAAGCAGGACTGACCAGAGGTTTGACCTGATAACAACCCGTGCACTTTTTTCAGCAAAGGAGCTTCTGAAAAAGACCCTTTCAGTTCAGTCAGATAAAGCAGTGCTTTTGCTTAGTAAGGGCAGGGATTTTCAGCGAGAGATTGACCAGATAGTTTCCGAAAAAACCCTTTCTTCTTTTAGTATCGAGCACAGACAGTTCCGTATACCAGGGAGTGAAATTATAAGAAACTTTATAATAATAAAGAGATAACAATTTATGATGGATATTTCCACAGCATAAAGGTTAATCCTTAAAGTTTTAACATCCCGATAATTCCGCCAACTATAAGGGTAGAAAACACAAATAACATTCCTGCTACCCATTTTATAAGTTCTATTTTTGCTTTATCAATTTGCTCTGTTAACTTCAACTCAAGTTCTTTAAGGTCTGCTTTTGTAGCAAGACTATCTTTTATTTCATGTTCAAATTTTTCAAGAACCTCAATGAAGGCCTTTGTGCCTTTTTCTCCAAGGCGTTCTCTCAGTTCTGAGGGTATGTCAATTACAGGCATGTTTAATTATATCAAATAGATAACAGTCAATACAATTTTTGCCTTTATGATACGGCGGAAATCATTGGCGTCCACAACAATAAACCAGTTTTTCTGCAGACCCAAATCCTTGCACATCCGATGTGTAAAGATTTGTCAGGCTCCAACGCAATGGACGGAGTTTGACATACTACCCCCCTACACGCTATCCCCTACTCCCTATCTTAGCCCTTTCAGCCACTCAAAGGGTCTTGTGAGGATATCTTCAAGTGCTACGGGGTGCCTTCTCTGCCAGTTAGGGTATTCGGTAAGAGTGCCAGGGAGGTTTGTCTGCTCCTTCAAGCCAAGGAGGTCGTTTAGGTTAACCATCAGTAGCTTTGAAGGGGTTTTTGAAAGATACTGATAAATGGCCCTGCACAGGGGCTCTGTCAGCTGTTTTACATTGTTGGGGTCTAATCCAGTGCCTTCAGGAAGCAGCCCCTGGTTGTTTAATGCCCTGAGGAGTCTCCATCGGTCGTAGTCTCTTTCAGTGCTGTCCTTCCTGAGGATATCGTCGTCAGGGTATCGGTTAAGCCTGGTCTTTATCTTTATGTCCCTTCCTTCCCAGAAACCATAGATAGTGGGCAGGTCGTGGGTTGTGGTGGAGACAATGGCAAGCTCTGGATATGCCTCAGGTGGCAGATACTCACCTGTTGAGTAATCCTTTTCAAAGTACAAAAGCCTGAAGGAAAACATCCCGTATTGATGAAGCAGCCCTCTTATCTCATAAGGCACGGTGCCGAGGTCTTCGGCAATGATTACTGCCTTCTGTTGCGCGCTTTCAAGGGCAATGATGTTTAATAGCTCCTCAGCAGGGTATCTGATGTAGACCCCCTTTTCAGGTGGGAATCCATCGGGTATCCAGAAAAGCCTGAAAAGTCCTGGTGCGTGGTCTATCCTGAGGGCAGAGGCTGAGCAGAGGTTTTTCCTTATCAGGTTTATAAAGAACTCGTACCCGGTCCTTCTCAGGTGAGTAGGCGAAATCGGTGGAAAGCCCCAGTTCTGACCAAGAGGACTGAATGTATCAGGTGGTGCCCCAACGGAGCAGCCCCTGACGAATATGTCCTGATTAGACCAGACATCAGCACCCTCGGAAAGGGAGCCCACCGCAATGTCCCTGTAAAGCCCAAGTGCCATGTGGGTTTCTCTGGCAGTCTGTTCTACCTCTTTAAGCTTTATCTCAAGTAGCCACTGAAGGTATTTATGAAAGAGGATGTCCTTTTCGTGGGTCATCTGAAAGTCCTTAATCTGAAAGTCCTGAGGGCTTTTATAACCCTCAGGCCAGTCTGCCCAGTTGTAGAGTCCGATTTTACTAAAGTACTCATAAAGGGCCATAAACAGGGCAAACTCTTTAAGGAGTTTGCCCTCTCCTTTTATGTATTTTTTAAAGGACTGACCCCTCTCTGTGTCCTGAAGATAGTGTTTTTCGTAAAACTCCCCGAAAGCCTGTTTAAGGGTGTCTATCTTAAGCCTGTAGATGGCCTCATAGTTGATGAGGTCTTCTTGCTTGATGCGTTTAAACTCATTAAGCACTGAAGGGAGCATCCCTTTAACATCCGCTACTGACCTGAGGTCAAGATAGATGGGATTAAGATAGAGCCTGCTTAAAGGTGCGTAGGGGCTTATCCCGAAGGGATAGCTATTTGTCGTAGCATGAAGTGGGTTGATGGCAACAAAGGCACCCTTTAGCTCTTTCCCAACCCATTTCATGAGTGTCTTCAGGTCTGTAAGGTCACCGATTCCCTGATTGTTGGAAGAGTTAATCTCAAAGAGGTTTACGCCAAGCCCCCAGAGTTTTCTTCCCTTAAGCACATCAGGAAGGTATGCCCTGTGTGGAGAAACTATCAGCCTTGCACAGTGCTCTGAACCTTTTGCCTCAAGACATAAAGAGTAATAACCAGGCTCCAGGGGCTCTGTGAGGCTAAGCTGAAACTCATCAAACACCTGAGGGGGGCCCTCAACTCTTCTTCTATGAACACACTCAGAGGGTTTAAAGGATTTTTTTAAGACCGTAACACCATCACGAATTATCCTGAGCTCAATGGCTCCTTCCTCAGGAAACCCCTGGGGAAGTCTGAAGCTTATATTTCCTTCGGTGTCTTTTTTTAAAAAGTAGACAGGCTCAAGCACAGAGGTGGATTCATAAAGTAAAGTTTCATTGTATCTTTCCAGCAGTTCAGGGTAGTTTTCAACAGGATAACCCAGTGCTTTTAAAACCGCCTCCTTTACCTCCAATGATGCGGTCTGCTTATTGCCCCACACATCGTAGTACTCGTTGATAATGCCCTCGTATTGTGAAATCCTCTCTATCAGCTCTTCTTTATTCACTGTCTATCTGTTCCTTTATCTTTTCCATGTCAAAGGAAAGCAAACTGCCAAGCCTTTTAACATCATCAGGGAGGGCTTGCCTTTTGTAGTGCTTTAAGAGCATGTCGTAGTAGAGATTCTGTACTGTCCAGAGATTCATGGAAAAGCCAAGCTTCTTGCAGGCCTCAATGCATCGCGTGACATCCTTAAGCATTGAAACATCCTCTTCCTGAGTGATCTGTCTGAAGTTATTTTCAAGAACCCTTCGTAAGAGAAACTCTAACCTTTCAGGCTTAAGTTTTACGAAAGAGCCCTTCAGACTGGAAAGCATATCAATAAGCTCAGTAAGGTTACCCCTTCTTAGTATATCCATAAGCTCAGCCTGAAGAAGCACCTCAAGAAGGCCCTTTTCCTCAGAGCTTAACAGGGCTTCTGGCTCAAGCAGGTGCCCAAGCAGAGGGGATATTTCCTGATAAACTCTTCTCAGTATGGTTAAGGCTGGTTGGGTCTTTCTGTATAAAATCTCTTCAATATAGGCCTGTCTTTCTTCCTGAGGGAGGTCCTTTATGCCATAGGCCCTTTTTTCGCCTTTAAATACTACCTCTGTGTCGAGTTCTCCAGGCCTTGAGAGCTTAACATGGAGGATATCCCTTTCAAGGGCAGGGGCAAACTCTATGTGAAGTGCCAGGGTATCCTTTTTCTTTGACTCTGACCGAGGAGGGTTTATCCTCTTTATCAGCAGATTTCCCCTTTTAAAGACCTCTTCGTCAGGGTGAAGACCAAAGTAAAAGGCACCGATCAGGGCGGCCCTTTTGTTATCCACTGAAAGAGGCATGACCCTTTTTCTGAACATGTCAGTCAGGGTGCCTTCAGAAGGAATATTACTCTTTCCCTCTGAGAGTATCTCAAGAAAGTCATCAAGCAGGCTCTTTGATGTAATCCCCTGGTGTAGCTGGATTGCACGAAGACTGTAACTCAGTATCTGCAGGGTTTCTGGTCTTGAAGGTTCATCGAAAAACCATCCACAGCTTGTGTACATAAGCATTGAGTTTCTTTGCATCTCAAGTAGCTTTAGGGAAAGCTCTATGTTTTTTTGTCTGTTCGGGTATCTTACATGCCTTTTTATGAAACCACTTAAGTTAGTTCTGTCAAGAAGCACCTCAATGTAGTGGTTTCTTGCCTCCCAGGGGTTTGATAGTACATCTGAGCCGTATTCCTGAAAGGTCTTTATGAAGTGGTATCTGAGGAAGTCAAGGGCCTCTCTGAGAGGTACTCTCCAGCTCTGCGTCCAGCCCTCCTGTGTAGGGGTGGTGCAGCCACAGTCTGAACGCCATCTCTCAACCCCGTGGGCACAGCTCCAGGAGGTGTTTTCTTTAATTCTTACCTCAAAGTCGGGCTCTCTGTTTTCAAGGTAACATCCGTAGTTGGTAACCACTGCATCCTCGGTGTTTTCGATAAGGCTAATTGCATAGGAAAGGGCCATCTCGGCAAACTTGTGATGATGACCGTAGGTCTCGCCATCGGTTGCAATGCTAAGAAGAGGGAGGTCCTTTGATTCAAGGGGTTCTCCAAGTAATCGGCTTGCAAAGTTATCGCCGCTTTTTAGCAGATCCCCAAAGGCCACCTGATGTGAGAGGTTTGAGTTGTAGAAAAATATCACTATTTCTCTTCCCGTGGGAAGCCTCTGAAGATAGGGTCTCGATGTGTCGATGCTTTCTGAGTTTACCCTTTTCCACCTTTTTGCCCTGAGGGGCTTTATCTTTTCAGCCTGATGGGGTGAAAGGATGGTAAACCTGATGCCCTGCTCTGCAAGGATGTCAAGGGTTTCGAGGTCAACGGCGGTCTCAGGAAGCCACATCCCTTCAGGTCTCCGTCCAAAGTGAAACATAAAGTCCCTTATTCCCCAGACAACCTGTGTTATCTTGTCCTGACGGTTGGCAAGGGGCATTATCATGTGATTGTAACACTGGGCAATTGCGTTTCCGTGGCCCTGGTTCTCGGCCATGCTCTTAATGTCTGCATCTATGACGCGGGTGTAGACAGAGGGACTCTGGGCTCTTAACCAGTTTATCAGGGTTGGGCCAAAGTTGAAGCTTATCTTCCTGTAGTTGTTGACCAGTCTTGTTATCAGCCCCTTGTGGTTTAGCAGTCGGGACACAGAGTTAGGTGCATAGCATTCAGCGTTTATCCTTTCGTTCCAATCATGATAGGGAGAGGCACCGGGCTGTCTGAATATAACGCCAAGCCATGGGTTTTCCCTTGGTGGCTGATAGAAGTGGCCATGGATTATGATAGCCCTTTTCATAGTATTGATGATACTACAGAATGGCCTATAAGTGAAGGGATTATTCTGACCTGGTCAGATCAGCCTTAAGGACCCGGGATGACTCCCTTGAGAAACGGGCTATCAGTTCGGTGTATCGGGCAATTGTTTTTTTGAAGTCAGCCATGTATTTTCTGGGGACCGGCCTGTCCCTTGGTACCCTCATACTTAGGGGATTTATAAACCTTCCGTGCTTTTTTACACGGTAATCAAGATGAGGGCCTGTGGCAAGCCCCGTGCTACCAACATAACCTATGACCTCACCCTGAGTGACCTTTCGCCCTCTTCTTATTCCCCTTTTTATTCTTGACAGATGTCCATAGTAGGTGACATATCCGTTTGGATGTCTGATAATTACACTTTTACCAAACCCTCCCCTCCATCCTGCAAACACAACGGTGCCGTTTCCTGCAGCTGACACCGGGGTTCCTGTTGGTGCTGCGTAATCCACGCCAAGGTGGGGCCTAACTATTTTCAGTATTGGATGCCTTCTGTGGTAGCTAAATCGAGAGCTGATGTACTTAAACCTGAGAGGTGCCCTGAGAAGGGCCTTTTTAAGGGACCTTCCCTTCTGGTCAAAATAATACTCTTTTCCATCAATACTGTAAAGATAGGCCTCGTAGTTCTTTCCATTGTTAACAAATCGTGCTGCCCTTATCTTTCCGTATCCCTTGAAGACATTGTCCTTCCAGAGCTGTTCAACCAGCATCTGGAATCTGTCACCCTTTCGAAGCTCTGTAACAAAGTCTATCTCTGACTCGAAGATCTCTGCAAGTTCAATGGCAAGCCTCTGATGCTCCGGAGTAGGGCCAATGGCATCTATCAGGTTGTCTTCAATACTGCCTGATATAAGGGTTAATCTTTTTTCATACCTTACTGGCTCTTTAACAGCACGAAAACGGTCTTCCAGATTGATAACCTTGAGGTACTCAAGGTCGTTTATGGAATACTTAAAGGTGCTCAGTTTTTCCTCTGACCTGCCAGGCTCCTTTATGATGGTGATTATATAGGAGCGAAGGGGTTTAAGTCTGACCAGATTGTAGACCTTTCTGGAGGCCCTTGTGATCTCCGGCAGATATCTGAGACTTATTCCCTCTTTTTTGAAAATGTCAAACAGGGACTCTCCCCTGTTTACCACCCCAACGATGGTCTTTATCTCGGGAAGTTCAAGGCTGACAGGATGCCCTGGATAGGCATCTGGTAGCTTCTCACGACCGGATATGCTCTTTATGTAAAAGAGCCCGGATAAGAGAACCACAGAGATTACAAGTAAAAACAACCTTTTCATGTCTTTCTATTATAAACTTCTCAGGCTTATAATGAAAATGTATTTACCATCCATATGTCCTATTCAGTCAGTGTGAAACGAGCCACCTCGTTCTTCAGATTAGCAACCAGATTTGTAAGACTTCTTACAAGGGTGTTAATCTGTTCAACCGTTAA
>WFMM01000097.1 GCA_015484595.1 Nitrospirota bacterium
CTCGTAAGCAGACGATTTGCCAATGCCGTTAAACGCAATCGCACAAAGAGGATTATCCGTGAGGCTTTCCGCCACGCGCTAAAGACTCTTGATGCAAAGGATGATGCTGGATATGACCTCGTCTTTATTCCAAGGAAAATGATTCTTACGGCAAAAACAGGAGATTTAATCCCCGAAATGGAAAGGAGCCTTAAAAAGGCACTATCATGAAGAGATTATTTATATTTATCATAAAGACCTATCAGTTGTTAATATCTCCGGTGTTTCCAAACAGCTGTCGGTTCAGTCCTACCTGTTCAGAATACTCAATACAGGCAATAGATAAGTACGGAGTGCTGAAGGGTGGTTTAATGTCAATAAAAAGGGTTCTCAGGTGTAATCCCTTTAATCCTGGTGGGTACGACCCTGTGAGGTAAGTATATGGATGACCAGTTAATGAGCAAAAGGGCCCTGATTGCAATAGTACTTGCTGTAGTAGTGCTGATGGTGTATCAGTACTTCTTTGTACCGCCGCCACCACCACCTGTAAAACAGCCTGCCCCACAGGCTGAAAAAAAGACCATGAAGTCAGAGAAAAGGAGCATCCCTGAAGGCACAGAAAAAAAACAGGCAAAGGACCTTATCATTAAACCTTCTAATGCCAATGAACGCCTTATCAGGATTGAGACAGACCTTTATGAGGCAGTACTTTCAACACGGGGTGTGGTCTTTAAGAAGTGGCAGTTAAGGAAGTATAAGGATGACAACGGAAATCAGGTTACACTTATTAACGAAAAGGCAAGGATACCTGCCCTTGCAATAGGCAAGGACGACTCCTTCTCTCTAAAAGATATAGTCTTTCAGACCGATGAGACCAGGGACCACATTGTCCTTAAAGACGACAGCAAATACACCATCACTTTTTCATTCAATGACAGCTCCTCAGGGGTAAGCATCAAAAGAAGTTTAACTTTTTACGGAAACGACTACAGAGTGGATGTCAATGAAAGTGTTTCTGGTATTCCTTACTACTGGGTGACCCTTGGAATAAACTCTGGTGTGTCTGGCACCGGCGGATACAGAGGACATGTTGGACCAGTTGTGTTAAAGGATGTGGACAGAAAGGAATACAAACCCAAAAAGATAAAGGCGCCGGTGTATATATCCAAGGACCTCCGGTGGATTGCCATGGAGGACAAGTATTTCTTTTCCTCCATAGTCCCTCCAGAAAACAGTGAGGCAAAGATATGGAAGACCGACACAGGGGATGTTTTGCTTGCCGTAAGCCTCCCCAAAGGTCAGCACAGCTATATCTTTTACACTGGCCCCAAGGAGCACGACCGCCTGAAGAAACTTGGCGTAGGGCTTGAGCACATCATTGACTTTGGTTTCTTTTCAATCCTTGCCCGTCCGCTTTTCTGGTTTCTTAAGATACTTTACAGGATTACCCACAACTATGGCTGGGCAATCATAATTCTAACCATACTCACGAGGCTACCCTTTATCCCGATTATCAACAAAGGACAGAAATCAATGAAGAAGCTACAGAAGATCCAGCCCATGATGAACGAGATAAGGCAGAAGTACAAAAATGACCCTCAAAGGATGCAGAAAGAGATGATGGAGCTTTACAAGAAGCACAAGGTAAACCCCATGAGTGGATGTCTTCCCATGCTCGTTCAGATACCCGTGTTTTTTGCACTCTACAAGGTGCTTTTAGTTGCCATAGAGTTAAGGGGAGCTCCCTTTATGCTGTGGATAAAGGACCTTTCTGAAAAGGACCCCTATTACATTCTGCCAATTATCATGGGTATAACCATGTTCGTACAGCAGAAGATGACACCTGCAGCAACGGATACACAGCAGCAGAAGATCATGCAGTACATGCCTGTTGTGTTTACACTGTTGTTTCTTAACTTTCCCTCAGGACTCGTTTTATACTGGCTCGTAAGTAACATACTTGGCATTGCCCAGCAGTACTATGTAAACAAAAAGGCCACTTAGCCTAATAAAAAACTCCCTTCTCACAGATAGTCAATGTTTTTGGCAAAGAATACCTTCACATCTATGTGTGCAACCGATAGAGATTTAGCTTTAAGGAATAGCCTCCCTTAACTGTCCATAAGAGTTGATTCTTACTTGTTCATCATATCAAGGAACTCTTTATTTGACTTGGTGCCCTTGAGCTTGTCAAGCAGAAACTCCATACTTTCAACCGTGCCAAGGGGGGTTAGCACCTTTCTTAGTATCCACATCTTGTTAAGCACCGCTGGTTTCACAAGGAGCTCTTCCTTTCTCGTGCCAGAGGCATTGATGTTTATGCTCGGGAATATCCTCTTTTCAACCAGTTTTCTGTCAAGATGAAGCTCCATATTACCTGTGCCTTTAAACTCCTCAAAGATGACATCATCCATGCGGCTTCCAGTGTCAATCAGTGCAGTGGCAATTATCGTAAGGCTTCCTCCGTTTTCGATGTTTCTTGCAGTTCCAAAGAATCTCTTTGGCTTCTGTAAGGCGTTTGCATCAAGACCACCTGAGAGCACCTTTCCACTGGTTGGGATTATTGAGTTGTAGGCACGGGCAAGACGGGTTATACTGTCAAGCAGTATCACCACATCTTTTTTTATCTCCACAAGTCTCTTTGCCCTCTCAATGACCATCTCCGAGACCTGTGTATGTCTCTGCGGTGGTTCATCAAAGGTGGAGCTTATTATCTCGGCTGTCTCAACCTGTCTTTTCCAGTCGGTAACCTCTTCAGGTCTCTCATCAATCAAAAGGATAATGAGGTGTATTTCAGGATGGTTCTTTTTTATTGCCTTTGCAATGGACTGAAGCAGCATGGTCTTACCTGTTCTTGGTGCAGCCACTATCAGCCCTCTCTGTCCTTTTCCAATGGGTGTGATGAGGTCCATCACCCTTGTGGAAAAGTCGTTTTTGCTGTATTCAAGCTTTATCTTGTCAGTAGGGTAATAGGGGATAAGATTATCAAAAAGTGGTCTGTGTATGTTTTCCTCAGGTGGTTCATTGTTTACCGATTCAACCTTAAGAAGGGCAAAGTATCTCTCGTTGTCTTTGGGTGGTCTTATCTGGCCTGAGACCAGATCACCTGTTCTCAGGTTGAACTTCCTTATCTGTGATGGGGAGACATAGATATCATCAGGGCTTGGAAGGTAGCTATAATCAGGAGAACGCAGAAATCCAAATCCATCAGGGAGAATCTCAAGCACTCCTTCAGCCGTGATGTTTCCACTCTTTTCAGCCTGAGCATTCAGGATGGCGTAGATGAGCTCCTGCTTTCGCATGCTTGACACGCCCTCAACATTAAGTTTTTCTGCTACTTCTGTAAGCTCCTCAATGGTCTTTTCCTTAAGTACAGAGATTGAGACGTTGGTCATATCCAGACTCCTTATTTTTAGTTTGTTTAGTTAGTTGCAGGTAGGAGGTGATCATCCTTTACTTATCGAAAGGCTCTGAGTTAAATAACTGTTACCCTTAACACTCCTTGTTTTTAAAGGTTTTTCATTATGTAGAATATAAAATCAAGATACTCGTTAACAAAGAAAAATCCCGATGATTTTAAAATTACTGGGTATGTTTCCTTAATAACCTCGAGAGGATTAAGAACCTGTTTATAATAAAATACAATAAATTGATGATTTTGTCAACAAGAAAATGAGCATCTCCCTTAGAGAAGCACAGACAGTCTGGCTTTTTTTTAAAAAAGGTTTTATTATTAAATATGAGCGAAAAAAAGTATAAATTGATAACCCTTGATGAGCTTACAGAAAAGATAGCTCGTTATAACCCTGATATAGATACCTCTTTACTGAGGAAGGCATACTACTTTTCACACGAGGCTCACTGCAGCCAAAAGCGTGTAGAGGGCACTCCATACATAGACCATCCCCTCTCAGTGGCATCCATTCTCAGTGACATGAGAATGGATACAACCACCATCATAGCTGGTCTTCTTCACGATACGGTGGAAGATACCGAGACAAATCTTGACGACATTGAGGAGATATTCGGAAAAGAGGTTGCTTTCCTGGTTGGTGCGTTGACGAAACTTTCAAAGATGAAGTTCAGAACAAAGGAGGAGGCCCAGGCTGAAAACTTCCGAAAGATGTTTCTTGCAATGGCTGAGGACATCAGGGTTATACTCATCAAGTTTGCCGACCGTCTTCACAATATGCGGACCCTTCAGTATCTGCCAAAACCCAAACAGAGAAGGATTGCAAAGGAGACCCTTGAAATCTATGCACCTCTTGCAAACCGACTTGGAATTGGCTGGATGCGCATCGAGTTCGAAGACCTTAGTTTTAAGTACCTCTATCCTGATGTCTACAAATCGTTACTGAAAAAGGTTGCAAAACGAAGAGAGCAGCAGGAGGGCTACATAAACGAGGTTGCAGAGCTTGTAAAAGAAAAACTGAAAGAGTATAACATCCCTGGAGAGGTAAGCGGAAGGGTAAAACACCTTTATGGAATCTACAGGAAAATGCAGATGCAGAAGATACCCTTTGAACAGGTCTACGATGTGCTCGGGTTAAGAATAATTACTGATACAAAGTTTCATTGCTACGAGATACTTGGCCTCATCCATTCACTATGGAAACCAATCCCTGGAAGGTTTAAGGACTACATAGCCCTTCCCAAGTCAAATATGTATCAGTCGCTTCATACATCTGTCATCGGGCCAAAGGGCGAAAGGGTGGAGTTTCAGATAAGAACAGAGGAGATGCACAGGATAGCTGAAGAGGGTATAGCAGCCCACTGGATATACAAGGAAAACGGAAAGATAGACACAAAGGATGCCCGATACATCAAGTGGCTAAGGGAATTAATACATTCACAGAAGGACCTTAAAGATGCAAAGGAGTTCCTTGAGGTCGTAAAGGGCGAGGTTGTGCCTGAGGTGGTTTATGTGTTTACTCCAAGGGGCGAGATAAAGGAGCTGCCGGCAGGCTCAACGCCGGTTGACTTTGCCTACAGTATTCACACCGAGGTTGGACACAGGTGTATCGGTGCAAAGGTAAACGGAAGAATAGTGCCCCTTAGATATCAGCTCCAGAGCGGTGATACCGTTGAGATAATAACCTCCCCATCTCACGGGCCAAGCCGTGACTGGCTAAAGTTCGTGGTAACCCAAAGGGCAAAGTCAAGGATAAAGCAATGGATAAGGACAGAGGAGCGAAAACAGAGTCTTGAACTCGGACACAGGATACTCGAGGCAGAGCTTCGTAAAAGGGGATTAAGCCCATCGCTCATAAAGTCAGAGACCATGGAAGAGGTGGCCTCCTCTTTCAGCATGAAGTCCGTTGATGACCTCCTCGTTTCAATAGGTTATGGAAAGGTCTCAGAAAAGCAGGTTATAAACAAGTTGATTCCTGAGAAGAAGGAGACCGAAGAGCCTCAGATAAAAAAGGCAGCTCGAAGGGAAAAGAAGGCAAAGGGAATAAGGATAATCGGAATTGACGATATCCTTTATCACAGGGCCAAGTGCTGCTATCCCGTGCCAGGGGATCAGCTGATAGGGTTTGTAACCCGCGGAAAGGGTGTTACCATACACAGAAAGGACTGTCCAAACCTCGAAAGGCTTGCAGTAGACGATGCAAGGTTAGTTGATGTTGAATGGGTCTCAGAGGACGGTGCAGTAACCCGTGCAAGGCTCTATGTGGAGACCGTTGACCGTCCGGGAATACTTGCAAACCTGAGCACCCTTATGTCTTCAATGAATGTAAACATAAGTAACCTTGAGGTCAAGACCACATCAGACAGAAGGGCACATCTGACCTTTATCATAGAGGTCAAAGACCGTCAGCAACTTTCTGCACTTGCCCAGAAAATCGCCTCCACCGATGGCGTACTTGGCGTAAGGAGATAACCACTTACTCGTAAATATTCATGCTTAGATAACGGTCTCCCCTGTCAGGAAATATGACCACCACCTTCTTTCCTCTTCCAAGCCTCCGGGCCACCTTTAAGGCTGCCCACATGGCAGCACCTGAAGAAACCCCTACCAGTAAACCTTCCTTCAGGGACAGCTCTCTGCTCATCTGTGCGGCATCCTCATCTTTTACAGCAATAACCTCATCGTAGATTTCACTGTTTAACACACCCGGGAAAAAGCCAGCCCCAATTCCTGGTATCCTGTGAGGCCCGGGTTCACCACCTGAGAGCACGGCTGATGCAGCTGGCTCAACGGCTACCACCAGACAGTCTTTGTTTTCTGACTTTAACACCTCCCCTGTTCCAGTTATGGTGCCACCTGTGCCTACTCCTGCAACAAAGGCATCAGGTGCTCCTCCGAGGTCTTTTATAATCTCAGGGGCGGTCGTCCTTCTGTGCACCTCTGGATTTGCAGGGTTTTCAAACTGCTGGGGCATAAAATAATTAGGGTTTTCAAGGCATAGCCGCTCTGCCTCCTCCACTGCACCCATCATCCCCTTTGAACCATCGGTGAGTATCAGCTCTGCCCCGTAGGCTCTGAGAAGCTGTCTCCTTTCAACGGTCATGGTCTCAGGCATGGTAAGTATCAACCTGTAGCCCTTTACTGCCGCAACCATGGCAAGCCCTATCCCTGTGTTTCCACTGGTTGGCTCCACAATGGTTCCACCTGGCCTTAACCTTCCCTCTTTCTCTGCTGTAACTATCATGTTAAGGGCAATCCTGTCCTTTACTGAACCGCCAGGATTAAAACCCTCAAGCTTTGCATAAATCTCTGCTGAGTTCTCATCAGAAAGGTGATTAATCCTCACAAGAGGCGTATTCCCTATAAGTGCAAGGACATTGGAGTAAATCATTTTATACCTCCCCTTTTAACTGAGCCTGTTCAACAGGCTCAGAATTACTGTAATGATTATAGATTATAGCATATCGGACTTTATGGACAGGTTAGTATTTGTTATAATGAAGATGTGATGTCTTTTAGGTTTTTTGCTTCGCTATTTCTGCTTATTTTATCTGCCACGGTAGTCTTAGCTACCACCTCTCAGGATGTGCCCTACTATACGGATTACGACCTTCTCAGATATTCAGAGGGCTCTGACACCCCACAGGAGCCTATGAAAAAAGAAAACCATCCTCTGTTTTCCAATTCCAAAGTCCCACCAAAGGTCTATCGTGTAAAATACACACCCTTTGAAGGCATTACGAAAAGGATAATAGTTACAGCCACATTTAACGACTCTTTCAGGGCACTGGTTGCGATTGACACAGGTGCAGACAGTGTAGTAATCTCCAGAGCACTTGCTAAAAGGATGGGACTTTTAAAGGACAGTGAGGGCAAACTCCTCTGGCAGGCATCAGGGATAGGTGGTTCAACCTCAGCCATTGTAACCATCCTTGACTCGGTTGAGATAGGCGGAGCAAAGGTGGAGTTCGTACCAGTGCTGATAACAAGCTCTCTGTCAGAGCACTTTGACGGTCTGATTGGAATGGACTTTCTTTCAAATTTTTCGGTTTTCATTGATTCAAAAAACAGCGAGCTTGTGCTTGAGGAAAAACCTGAAAGAAAAAAGCTCCCTGCTGGAAGGGACAGGCACTGGTGGAAGGCTAACTTCAGGAGGTTTAATCACTACAGAAACTTCTGGCTTAAAACCCTCAAATCCTTTAAAGAAAGCAGTACTGAAATGGATGGGGAGATTTTGAAGTTACTGAAACGACAGTATCGTGAGGCTGAAAGGCTCTTTTACAGACTAAACAATTATGCCATTGAGCACAATGTGCCCCTTAGCTGGAGAGAGTATTGATTTCAGATTTCAGATTTATGATTTGTGATTTATTAGCTTGATTCTATCTCTACCTGTTGTTTAGTATTTAAAGGTTGGGTTTGTATTTTACTCTTTAGGGAGGGTCTCATGCAAAAGCAAAAGTGCTGGGAGTACATGCAGTGTGGAAGGGATAAGACAAAGGACTGTCCTGCCTTTAGAAAAAACATGGGTTATATGTGCTGGCTCGTGGCTGGCACCATGTGCAAAGGAAAACCCCAGGGGACCTTTGTTCAGAAGATGGGTGACTGTAAAAGGTGTGAGTTTTACAAATACATGAAAAACTAATTACCAAGCACGGTCCTGATGGTCTGTTTTAACTCATCAAGCTTAAAGGGCTTTTTAAGCACCGAGACCTCTTTGCCAGCCCCATCGAGCAGTTCTGCTGAGGTATAGCCCGTGCACAGCACTCCCTTAAGTGAGCTGTTTCTTTCCCTCATCTTCCTGAATGCCTCAAGACCTGATACGCCTGGCATTACCTTGTCAAGGATAACCAGTTGAAAATCACCGTGTGATTGCTCGAATATCCTTATTGCCTCATCACCTGACTTTGCAAGCGTCACATCAAAGCCCCACTCGGTAAGACAGATGTAAAGCAGGTCCCTTATGACCTCTTCGTCCTCTGCAACCAGCACCTTTTTGCCTGAAAAGCTTATCTTTTCATCCGGGATAGGTTCCTGTTTTTCCTTTTCCTCCAGGCGTCCCTGCACGGCAGGGAAGTAAACGAAGAACTCGCTACCAGCCCCCACCTTTGATTCAACCGATACAAACCCACCGTGGTCTTTCACTATGGAGTAAACCACGGAAAGGCCAAGCCCTGTTCCCTTGCCCTGGGGCTTTGTGGTGAAGAAGGGCTCAAAGATACGGGACTTTAGATTCTCAGGAATTCCACCTCCGTTGTCTTTGACCGAGAAGTAGACATACTCACCCTTTTCAGTATGGATACTTTCAAGTTCCCCAAGGCTTCTTGTTCCAGTGGTGATTATGATCTCACCACCCCTTTTACTCAGTTCATCACGGGCGTTTACCACCAGATTAAGAAGCACCTGATAGAGCTGTCCTTCGTCCACCTCTACCATTGGTAGCGGCTCTTTCAGTCTGAGGTCAAGGAGGATGTTTTCCTCCACCATTCTTCTCAGGGTTTTTACTGACTCAGAGATAAACCTGTTCAGGTCTAACGCCTTTTTGTGGTATTGCTTTTTTCTTCCGATGATTAGTATCTGTTCTGTCAGCCTTGAGGCCCTCTTTATTATCTCCAGTATCTTCTCAGAATAACCCCTTACCTCCTCGTTGGATGCGTTTTTGCTGATCATCTCGGCATATCCTGCTATTCCCATTAGCATATTGTTAAAATCGTGGGCTATGCCAGCAGCAAGGGTGCCAACGGCCTCCATCTTCTGAGCCTGTAGTAGCTGGATCTTTAACTCAAGGCTTTCCTTTTCAAGCCTCTTGATGTCTGTAATGTCACGAAGTGTCTCAACCGAGGCATAGACCTCTCCCCTTTCGTTCTTCAAGGGATAGGCGTTTACCTCAACATAGATGCTCTCCTTTGTTTTACTCAGGTGTTCATGAACCGACCTGTGGGGCCTTCCGTCAATAAATGACTTATAAACAGGACAGTCCTCTCCCTCTTTAAAGCAGGGCCTGTGATAGCCGTGGGATATCCTGTAGCAGTGCTGTCCTTTGACCTTTTCAGGTGAAAGCCCCGTCATCTGAAGAAATCCCATGTTTGCTGAGATTAACCTGAACTGCCTGTCAACCACCACCAGGGCATCACCCATTCCATTAAAAACGGAATCAAGCAGGTTCTTTACTCTGTTGTTGGTATCGATATGTGCTCTGTTATCTCCAAGGTCATTGAGTATTATAAGTATCTCTTTAAAACCATCATTATCCCTGGACACAGGTATGATTATCCGTTTTAGGTAACAACCCTCCGAGTCATCTTCAAACTCAACCACATCATGGTATACTCTTCCTTCCTTCAAAAATCGTAGTGCCTCCTTAGGGCATATACTACTTTTACACCTAAACTCATCACAGCTCATACCAACCCTCATCCTTCCCTTTAAAAGCCTCGATGCCTCCTCTGAAAACTCCTTTACAGTGAGGTCATCTCTGAGAACAATGTAAGGAAGAGAAAGGGCCTTTGCCAAGTCTTTTATGTTCTCTGTCAGGCTCTTATGGTCTGAGGTGGTCGTATCTGTTATTAAATGTAGGTACCTTCCCTCGCCAATTGGAAATAGTTCAGCCTTTATAAATCTATTTATGGAAGGCTCAAAAAACTCTGCCCTCAGGAAGCCATCTTTACCTTCATCGTGCCTCAGTGGACACGCCTCGTGTGGAGAGCTTAGATGATGAACCATCTGGTAACACTTTCTGCCAGTGACCTCATCAATCCTTTTTCCTACAAGGTCACAAAAGCTCTTATTTGCAAAAAGGATTTCATGCTGTTCATTAATGACAAACAGTGGAAGGGAAAACCGCTCAAGGTCCTCTAACTTAATGGAATATCCCATTAATACCCCCAAGCCCCTTATCGAGGCATTTAACTATACTACCAGCTTTTAGTGAAAATTACAAATGCCTTTAACTTCTACCTTAAGTTTATCGGACATTTAAAGCTACAACTTTAGAAA
>WFMM01000098.1 GCA_015484595.1 Nitrospirota bacterium
CCGATATCAACCCCCTTGCCCTTTCAATGCCTGCCTTTTTTAAGAGCTCGTCTTTCGTGGCATCTCCAAAGATAAATACATTTTCCTCGTCAGCATCCAGTTCATGTGGCTCCTTTTCTATCACAACAAAGGGCATACCGTGGGCCTTTAGTTCCTTACAGATTATCTGACCCATCCTACCGTATCCACAGACTATAAAGTGCCTTTTCATCCTTGAAAGTTTCTTCTCCAATTTATACCTCCCGAGGCTTTTTTGTATTTCCCCTTCAAAGATAATCTTAATACCATTGTTGACCACATAGGCGACCACTCCTACGCCGAAAAAGACCAGGAAGATGGTAAAGGTTCTTCCAGCCTGAGAAAGGGGATGAAGCTCCTGATAACCAATAGTGGCAAGGGTAATAACTGTCATGTAGAAGGAATCAAATAAGGGCCAGCCCTCTATACCATGATAGCCTGTAGTGCCTGTTATAAGGACAATGAGCACAAGTGAAATGGACAGTATAGCCCTTTTTCTCAGCTGCATATCCGTGATAGTCGTTCCTCCATGTTCCGGTAATGGGTGCCACTCCAGTAGAGCCTTCCACATTGAGGACAGTGCCAGAACCTCCTGTGGTGTAAAAACACATACTCAGGTACCCTGTCTTTAACCTCCTCTCTGTCCTGAATCTCCTGAATTGGTGTATTACACTCAGTGCAGCGGCTCTTTAACTTTGCCGAAGGTGGAAATCTTTTGAGCACCTCCCTGAGCTGTGACTCGATATCTTCAGCCTTTATCAGGTAATGCTCAACCCTGAACCTCTCTGGTATCCCCCCGTCTCTGGTCAGTATCACCCTCGACTCTGCCCTTGCAATCTTTACCAGTTCTCTGTCCTCTATTTCACGGAAGTAAAGCACATCGTATCCCATAAACCTCAACCATTTGGCAAGTCTTCCAAGCATGCAGTCTGCAATAAAACCCTTCATTTGCTCAACACTATGTCATCGTAATAGGCAACAGCAGTTTCTCCTGTCTGGTCAGTATCAGTCATAATGGCTATGGCACCGGCTTCAGGTGGTTCATCTCCAAACTGGTTTTTAAAATCCTCATAAACATTCCTTCTTTCATGAACCCACTTTCCAAGGTTTTCATTTCCGCTTTCTACGGCAATCATTATTGCCCTTGAAAAATAAGCGTTTTTCACAGCCGAGCCTCTGGGGAGCCTGTTTGCCCATATATAGTTAAGACTCCTTGTAAGTGGAGGAAACCAATGGGGGAAGATAACATATATCCTTGCTGCATAGTCATCGCCTTCCTTTTTTGTGGCATCTCCCTTTTTTATTATGTTTTCAACCTTCCACCACCAGCTCAGATAGGGATACTCCCTGGTGTCGTATTTGTATTTAAAGATAAGCCCCGAGGCAGTACCCCTGCTAACCGCCTTGAGAGCCCTGCCCCTTTCTGTCTGAACCACCCTGTACTCAGTGGCTCCCTTGAAATCTTTTGTCTGCCATCCCTTTTTAAGGCCCTGCTCAAAGTCGTCAATAACTATCCTGTCTGTGCCTGCACGGGAAAGTGTGCTTACAAGGAGCATGATAAGCAGTATTAACAGATTTTGTACTGGTCTTTTCATCCTATATCCTGTTGTCTCCGTCAAGCAGGTCGCCGAGCCCGCCAAGAATGGAGCCCTCACCGGCCCTTTTGGCTTCGGTCTGATATATTCTGTCTGCATCACTATGATTAACCTTGATTTTTTATTATAACTCAAATAATGTTAAATTGGTTTTTTCTGTGTGCTTTGCCACAGTATTGGGTTATTTAGTGTAAAAAAACTTTACACAGAACTGTCGGAAAACTTTACAGTTTAAATAAGTAAGAAATAATTTTTTATATAACAGAGACCCTGCATTGAAAAGGCGTTGTCTATTCAATACGAAAAAAACTTTTATTTTATAAACCTTTCTATTCGCTTAAACAATAATTCCCCCAAGTTTGTCAGAGGAGATTAAGCAAGCAAATAATCTGGTATGATAATTGCTATAATAAATTACAATGAACACCTATAGCTTTGACATCAAAACCCTTTCAAGGACGCTTCATGCCCTTTCAGAGGTTTCAGGTCTCAGGTTTTATCTCTTTGACGACCGGGGTCATACCCTGTACTCCTCACTTACTGACGAGCCCTTGATTGCCTTTTTAAAGACCGTAAGGAAGGCTGATGAGTTATACAGGGAGTTCATTGAAAACAACCAGAAGGTAACGCTTCAGAGGACTGCTCCTTACACGGTTATAGGACCTTTTAGACAGCACCACATCTTCATCCCTGTAAGGTACAAAGAGGTCTGTCTGGTTGCCCTTGCAGAGGCCTTTTATACCAGTGAGTCTGAGTTTGAGGAGTTTTATAAAGAGGAGGGAACACGGCTTGGTCTTAACCGTATAGAGCTTAAGGAGTGGAAAGGAAAGATTACCATCATTGACGAGGGCAGGGCCGGTGTCATTGAGGAAAACATAGCCACCATAATAGAAAACATCATCCTTGGTGGTTACGAAAGGGACGACCTGTTTAAGCGTTACCAGTGGTCAAAGACCATAGTGAACATCCTTGGAGAGCTGACCCTTACCTCCTCAAGGCAGGAGATTTACAGGAGTATGCTTGAGACAGTGCTTTTTCTCTTTAATGTTGACTCTGCAGCGCTGTATCTTAAGAGAAACGGCGATTATTATCCAGAAATCGTTGGAGGTCGAGAAAAGGCAATACTTGAAAGAGTGGTTCTAAAGGAAACACATCCAATGGTTTCGAGGATAAAGGAAAGCCTTCAGCCCCTTAGTGTACTTGACAGCCACGAGCTATGGCATGCTGGCTTTCCTGAAGAGATTATCTCGATGTATCTGTTCCCTGTAGCCTCAAGGATCGGTTTTTTTGGTTTCTTAGGGATATTCAACACGCTTCTTAACAAACAGGCTCAGGACTCGGTAAGGGAACTCTGCAAGCTTGCCTCCTTTATCTGTGGCACCCAGAGGCTAAACGAGGAGTACAAAAGACGGCTTGACCTCTCCACCTTGCTGTCCCTTAAGGCCTCCCAGCTTTACTTCTACTTTAAAGAGCCCCAGAGGCTATACCAAAAGGTGGTTGAAGAGGTATCCATAGTGGCAGGCGCAGAGAAGTGCTCCTTAATGATGCCCGACGAGCACGAAAGGCTCAGGGTGGTAGCCGTAAAGGGCATAAACAGGGTTCTGATGGAGGATGTATCCATTGAACAGGGTCAGGGAATTGCGGGGATAGTGTACGAAAAGGGAATCCCGGTGCTTATTGATTCTGAAGAGGGGCTAAAGGACTTCTCAGTGGTTCCAAAATCCCACTTTAACACCTTCAGCTGTATGAGTGTCCCCCTCAGGATAGCAGACGAAAAGATAGGGGTCTTAAACCTTTCCGACAAGGTAACAGGGACCCCCTTTACACAGGATGACCTCTCGGTTGTCTCACAGTTTTCTATTTTCATCTCCATGTTACTTAAGCTTGCCCAATACTATCAGGCCTCTGAACAGATGAGGGAGCTCTCCATTAAAGACCCACTCACAGGGCTTTACAACAGGAGATTTTTCGATGTCAGGCTTGACGAGGAGTACACGAGGGCAAAACGCTACAGCCTGGTTTTCTCCCTTGCCATACTTGACATTGACGACTTCAAGCTATTTAACGACACAGAAGGACACCTTGCTGGAGACCTGCTACTTAAGGAGCTGAGCTCCATTATTTCCGGAACAGTAAGAACCAACGACATAATTGCCCGCTACGGTGGCGAGGAGTTCGCTATCATAATGCCCCTTACCTCAAAGGAAGAGGCCTTTAATGTCAGCGAACGAGTAAGAAACAATGTAAAAAAGCTACTTGCCCGACAGTGGAAGCACTTCCCTAAAAAGGAGATAACCATAAGCACCGGTATCGCCATGTATCCGGAGTGCAACAAGGGGCCAGAAAACATAATAAGATGTGCTGACAGGGCCCTGTACATCGCCAAATCTTCCGGAAAGGACCAGACCGTCGTCTGGTCACCCTCAAAGGGCAGTGGCTCTAAAGGTAACAACAATACCTCAGATGACCAGAATCGCATCTGGTATCTGTAAAAAATTTTTACACTTTCACACAGGCTCACCTGACTTTTTCGTAACATATTGAAATTAAAAGATATTTTTACTCTAAAAATACAGGCACACTTTTTGCTGTTTATACATTAACCGTATCAGAAGGGATGATTAGATGGCAGAGTTAGCAACCCTTAACAACAACGACACCTCTGAGCTCAGGAGAAAGCTTTCCATACTGCAGGAGATTTCCTCATCCAATCTCCTTACCGACCATCTAAGCACCATAGTAAACCTGATGTTAGAGCTTGCCATAAACTACACAGGTGCTGAAAAGGGCTCCATCATGCTTGTTGACCCAAAGGATGAACTGTACATCTATGCTGCCCGTGGAATTGATGTGGGCTTTATAAGAAGCTACAGGGTGAAAATCGGCGAGGGTATAGCAGGCCATGTGGCAAAGACGAAAAGACCCCTCCTCGTAAGGGACATAACAAAGGAAAAGAGGTACCAATCCCTTCTTAAGGGGCACTACAGGACGAACTCCTTTATCTCAGCACCGATTATAAGCAAAAACAGGGTCCTTGGCGTGATAAACCTAAACGACAAAAAAAGCGGTGAGCCCTTCTGCGAGGAAGACCTGGGTTTTGTAAAGGTAGTTGCAAACCAGGCTGCCGTTGCAATAGAGAATGCAATGCTCATAAAGAAACTAAACGCAAAGGCAGAGGAGCTTGAAGAGCTTAACAAAAAACTCATTGAAAGCGACCTGGTTAAGACAGAGTTTATAACCCGCATATCCCATGAACTGAGGACCCCTCTTAACTCAATCAAGGGCTCTATCTACTATCTCAGAGAAACGAGAGATATTGCAGAGACTGAAAGGAGTGAGTTTTACGAGATCATATCAAAGGAGACCGACAAGCTGATTAACATCGTGGAAAACCTCCTTAACTTTCTGCGGCTTGAGGACGAACTGAAACTCATTGACAGAACCATTATAGACCTTCAGTCGGCTATTAATGAGGTAAAGGAGTCGGGTCTTATCTCAAGGAGGCTAAGAGAAAAAAACATCACCCTGAGTGTAAGGTCCTCTAATGGAATACCCACAGTGGTTGCCGACAGGGTAAGGCTTATACAGCTCTTTGTAAACCTTATTGAGTGGCTTTCAGAGCATCTAAACCCCAATGACCAGATTGATATAGGTGTCGAGAAAAATGATTATGTGGATATAAGCATATCCATTCCACACCAGTTGCCTGAGGATGTTTTAGCCTTTGAAAGACAGTTAAGTTCTGTAATCCTGAGTAATCTGCCCGAGGAGCAGCTTAAGTTTTACATCGCCAGAAGGATAGCCGA
>WFMM01000099.1 GCA_015484595.1 Nitrospirota bacterium
GCCTGAAATACTAAAGGCAGTAATAGATAGAATACCAGTTATGGAAGATGCATTGCTTGAGGGTTACAGAAGATTGAAGATTAAAGATGCAGTATACCCTGCACTGATAAAGGCAGAATCACACAGTGTTCAGGGAAAACTCATACGAGGATTAAATTACAATGAGATAGTCCTGATTGACGACTATGAAGGGGATGAATACGAAAGAAAAGAGGTTTTTATAAAAACACTCAGTGGCAGAAAGGAAGCAGCCTTTGTATATGTCTTTAACGAGGATTACAGGGAGCGGCTTTTAGATGAAGACTGGAACCCCTCTGAAATATCTGAAAAACTACTCCGCAGTCTCCTTTAAAGTGCCTAAGGTCCTGCCACTGGCGGCTTCGTAATTTGAAGAAAATCCATAGATAATGTTATATTTTTTTATGTATAATTGCTTTATAATAATAGTTTTTTTATGTCTTTTGACACCTTCCGTTACAGGAGCTGAGATATACAGATATGTTGATTCTAAGGGTGTGATACACTTTACAGATACACCACCAGAGGGTTTACCATATAAGGTTTTAAAGACCAAAAAACACCACAGGAGTACAGACTCTGACCTGAGAGATAAGCTTTCCTCATACATAAGAGAAACTGCAAGAAGATACTCCGTGGATGAAGAACTCATCAGGTCAATCATTACCGTGGAGTCAGGCTGGAATCCCTATGCAGTGTCAAGAAGGGGAGCACTTGGACTCATGCAGTTGATGCCTGAGACACTGAAAGAGCTTGGAGTTACAAACCCCTACGACCCATACGAAAACATAGATGCAGGGGTCAGGTATCTTCGCTACCTGATTGACCGATTTGGTAACTTAAGGCTTGCCCTTGCAGCATACAATGCTGGGCCATCGTTGATTAAAAAGTTTAACGGCGTGCCACCATACACTGAAACGAGACAATACATTAAAAATGTGCTTTATCTTTACAGAAAGGACAACCTCAGTGTGAAAAGAAAAAAAACTCAAAGGATATACAGGGTCTATCTTGACGACGGCACTGTGCTTTACACAAACTCATCTGTTTATCTGAAGGATATGTCGTCCTTCTAACATCTCTCTAAAAGGGGGTTAAATCAAGGTGAGCGAGAATCAGCAGATAGTAGATGAAATTTTAAAGCTTAAAGAGCAAAGGAAAGCAATAATAATCGCCCATAATTATCAGCGTGAGGAGGTTCAGGAGATTGCCGACTTTACAGGTGATTCCCTTGAGCTTTCAAGAGAGGCTGCAAAGGTTGACTGTGATGTCATTGTGTTCTGCGGCGTAAACTTCATGGCAGAAAGCGCCTCCATACTTTCGCCTGACAAGGTCGTGCTTCTGCCCGAGCTTGATGCAAACTGCCCAATGGCAGACATGATAAGGGTATCAGGAGAACGTAAAGTCTGGAAGACCTTCCCGGGCTATGAAGAACAACCAACCTTTGTATTCCCACATGACTTCACTTTGCTTGACATGAAGGAGAAATACCCTGGAGTGCCGGTTGTCACTTATGTAAATACCACTGCCGATGTAAAGGCAGAAAGTGATATATGCTGCACCTCAGCCAATGTGGTAAAGGTGGTTGAGTCGGTAGATTCTGACACTGTTATCTGTGTGCCTGACAGAAATCTATCTGCCTGGGCACAGAAAAACACAGGCAAAAAGATAATCACCTGGGATGGCTTCTGCCATGTCCACGACAGGGTAAGGGCAGAGGATGTTGAGCGTGCAAGGGCAGAGCATCCTGATGCATTGGTGATGGCACATCCAGAGTGTAGGCTTGAGGTGCTTGAGCGTGCTGACCATGTAACAAGCACATCAGGAATGCTGAGGTTTGCCCGGCAGTCAGATGCTAAAGAGTTCATAGTAGGCACTGAGGTAGGTCTTCTTTACAGGTTGAGAAAGGAAAACCCTGACAAGGTATTTTACCCTCTCCGTAAAGACATGATATGTCCAAACATGAAGAAGACCCGACTTGAAAGCGTTCTCAGGGCACTAAAGGAGATGACACACGAGGTTAAGGTGCCAGAGGAGATCAGGGTTCGGGCAGTAAAGGCACTTGACAGGATGCTTGAGGTGCGTTGATTGCGTTGGTTGCGTTAATTGCGTTGATTGCGTTCATTACGTTAATTGGGTTTATAGCGTTCGTTTAATTTATTAAATCTAAAATCTGAAATCTTAAATCTGAAATCTTAAATTAAATATGTTGTCCTTCTACATACACACCCTGGGTTGTCCTAAGAATCAGGTTGATTCAGAGGAGTTGAAAAAGAGGTTAATCTCCGAGGGGATAATCCCAGGCACTGACATAAAAGAGGCATCACTTATACTTATAAACACCTGTGGTTTTATACAGGCTGCAAAGGAAGAATCCATTGAAGAGATACTGACCGTTGCTCAAGCAAAATCACCTGAGCAGAAACTAATTGTATTTGGCTGTCTTGCAAAGAGGTACATGGATGAACTTAAGGCAGAACTGCCAGAGGTTGATGCCTTTTTTGGTGTTGATGAGTTTGAAGACATCCTGGCCTATGTAAGAAAGTTTAAAAATGGGGCAGAACCAAAGAGGATAACCCCTCCAGATGAGCCCACACCTGATTATGCCTATCTTAAGATATCCGAAGGCTGTAACCGAAGATGTAGCTTCTGTGCAATCCCTTCAATCAGGGGCACCCTGCGAAGTACCCCACCTGAGCAGATAATCAAAAGGGCAGAAAAGCTCGTTAACGCTGGCACCAGGGAGCTTATACTCATTGCTCAGGACATCACATCCTATGGCAGAGA
>WFMM01000100.1 GCA_015484595.1 Nitrospirota bacterium
CAAAAACTATTGTGTGGGGGAAGGTTGTAAAGGGTTTCATCATTCTTAGCTGATTTAAGGAGGATGATATGGGCAGAAAGGGTTTCCTGTATGTTTTTATCCTACTTTTTCTATCCGGTGTTTTGCTTCTAATGGACGAAGGTATTACAACAGGTGTCATGAAGTATCCAGCGGCAGACAATCCTAAAGATGCCGGATGTCTAAAGTGCCACAGGGGTATCGAGCGGATCAGTGATGTCCCAGGCATGGCAAATCTTACTTGCGTTCAGTGTCATAGGGGCAACCCAAAGGGCAGAACTGCTGAGGCTGCACATAAAGGCATGTATGCCAATCCATCAGACTACAGGGTAGTTGATAAGACCTGTGGTAAATGCCATGCAGATATAGTGGAAAGGTCAAAGAAATCTATCCATGCAACCATGGCTGGGATGATAAGTGGCACAAGGTATACCTGGGGTGCACAGAAGACAAAGAACGCTATCTATGCTACCTATGCCGTGGTTGACAGAGATGGTGATGTGCCCACTGAAAAGGGTGCTGTTAAGGCATTGAAACAGTTACCAATGTATGACCCCTCTAAACCAATAAGCGAAACCAACTCTCCTGCTGATGACTACCTGAGAAACCAGTGTCTCAGATGCCATCTCTGGAGTTCTGGTCATGAAAGGACTGGTGATTACAGGGCAAGCGGTTGTGCTGCATGCCACATCATATACAGTGACAATGGCACCTATGAAGGTGGTGACAGGGCAATATCCAAAAAGCAGAAAGACAGACCAAGGTTTCACAGGATTACAACAAAGATTCCCCCCTTTCAGTGCATCCACTGCCACAACAGAGGCGGTAGAACAGGTGTTAGTTATATTGGAACCATGGAATCAGATGGATACGGCTCACCCTGGTCTGACAAAGCAGGCAAAAAGGGTGGCAAGAAACTTCATGGTAAATACTACAACCACCTTACTGCCGACATCCATTACCAGAAGGGTATGCTCTGCATAGACTGTCATACTGAACAGGACCTACATGGAGATGGGAATATCTACAGCAAGAAAGAACAGGCAGTTGAGATTGAATGCGAAGACTGCCACGGAACAACGAAATCCTACAGTAAGTTGATGACCTCATGGGGAAATCCGCTTAGGAATCTTAAAAAAATAGGTGGGAAGATTGTTCTGATTTCCAAAAAGGACGGAAGACAGCTGGTCGTTCCACAGGTAAAGGATATCCTTAAAAATGGCAGTGTCCTTGCAAGGACTGCCATGGGTATTTCAACACATATGGAAAAGATGGAGTGTTATGCCTGCCATGCTCGCTGGGCACCTCAGTGTTATGGATGTCATGCTCAACAGGATCTATCAAAGAGGTCAAGTGACTGGATAGACACACGCAAGGTGGCTGACCCATCAAAGGCTGGTATAAAGGCAAACAGGGGAAAAACCGCCTATACTTGGCATGAAACCCGTTCTTATCTCAGATGGGAAAGCCCTGTGCTTGGTATTAACGCAGAGGGAAAGGTCTCTCCCTTTATTCCTGGCTGTCAGGCCATCTTTACACAGATAGGTCCTGATGGCAAGGCACGGTTACACAACAAGGTCTTTATGACAGCAGACGGCACTTATGGAATAGCAACCAATCCTATCCAGCCACACACGATCTCAAAAGAGTCAAGGACCTGTGAGGACTGTCATGCTAACAGAAAGGCCCTCGGTCTTGGCTCCGGCATCTACAATACAAAGGCAAACGGGGTAGATGTACCGTTTGAACTTGAAAGGATTGTTGATGAGCAGGGTAGACAACTACAGGCTACCAGCCATTATGGGGCAAGGCCCTTCAATAAGGAGGAGATGCAGCGGATAATGAGGGTAAATGTGTGTATATCCTGTCACCAGTACACCAGAGACCCATCGATATGGAAGAAGGTTACCACTGTTACAGGCTTTGCAAAAACTGACAAGATGCACCAGGATATTCTCAAAGGTATCCTTGAACGGGATACGAAGCTTAGATGATAATGATTCACGAGGCACGGAGCTCAATGCCCGTGCCTCACCTTAAAAATGCTCTCCAGAATGTTTTTTAATCCTATCTGCTGCTATAATATTTCATGCCCGAGACATCTGTAATCGTAGTAAATTACAATGGAAAGCATCTGCTTAAGGAATGTCTTGATTCTCTTAGAGAGCAAACATATAAGGATTTTGAGACCATAGTAGTTGACAATGCCTCTCGGGACGGCTCTGTAACATTCCTTAAAGACAACTACCCTGAAGTAAAGGTTATCCAGTGTGAAAAGAACCTTGGCTATGGTGGAGGAAATAACAGGGGGCTTTCGGTAGCAAAGGGTGAGTATATCGTCTTTTTAAATAATGACACAAGGGCAGACAGAGACTGGCTTTTACACCTTGTAAGTGCAGCAAAAAAGGATGATGGGATCGGAATGTGTGCCTCAAAGATACTTAACTACGACAACCCTGATGTTATCGACAATACCGGTCTTCTTATATATCCCGATGGCATTGCCCGTGGAAGGGGTAGACTGCAGAAAGACAGGGGGCAGTTTGATGAGCAGAAAGATGTCCTCTTTCCGAGTGGTTGTGCAGGGCTTTACAAAAAGAAGATGCTTGATGAGATAGGCTGGTTTGATGAGGATTTTTTTCTTTACATGGATGATGTTGATATAGGTTTAAGAGGGAGACTTGCGGGATGGAAGTGTATTTTTGTGCCAGAGGCAGTGGTTTATCATAAATACTCTGCTACCACTCGACCTTATTCAATGCTTAAGGCATATCTTGTTGAGCGTAACAGAATATGGCTTATCCTTAAGTATTATCCAGTAGATATGGTTCTTCTTTCTGTTTTATACACAACATTAAGATATCTTTATCAGGCAGCGGGTATTTTGAGGGGAAGGGGTGCTGGAAGCAGGATAGTTAAAGAGGAATCGACACTTAAGTTAATCCTGCTTCTTTTTAAGGCTTACATTAGTGCAATGTATTCTATAAAAAAGATTTGTAAGGCAAGAAAACAATTGAAAAAAATTAGGAAGATATCCTCTTTGGAATTTAAAAGGATGTTAAAGAGACATTCTCTGCCACTTAAGGAACTTGCTTTTATTGAATAAAAATATTATCCTTTTTTAATGAAGGTTCTAATAGTCATACCGGCCTACAACGAAGAAGAGGCTATCGGTCAGGTGATAGAAGAGCTCAACGAATATGTCCCTGACTTTGACAGAGTTGTAATAAATGATGGATCCCTTGATCGAACTTCAGAAGTTGTAAGGTCCCTTTCTGTCCCATTGATCAACATGCCCTTTAACACCGGCATTGGTTCTGCGGTGCAGACGGGTTATAAGTATGCTTTGCAGAGGGGTTATGATGTTGCAATACAATTTGATGGAGATGGCCAGCACAGGGCAGACCAGATAAAAAAGTTGATCGAGCCCATACTGAATAACGAAGCAGACATGGTTGTGGGCTCAAGGTTTCTTGAGGATACGGGTTTTCATAGGGGCATAGCCAAGGCAATAGGGCTTACTATTTTAGCAAAAAGTATTTCAATGCTTGTTGGTAAAAGGCTTACTGACACCACTTCAGGCTTCAGGGCAGTAAACAAAGAGGTGATAAAATTCTTTGCAGAGCATTATC